>NZ_JBLYNS010000120.1:0-16138 GCF_049310205.1 Endozoicomonas sp. ALC013
CCCGGCCCAGCAAGAGGTGAACTGCCCATGACCACGACGGAAGCCGTGGCCGAACAACCAGCACAGACGTCAGCCCCATCGGAAGCAGAATCCGTTGCACCCGAAGCTCCTCATATAAGAGCGGATAAATCGCTGGCACTGGTTAAGGGTCAACCATTCACCAAGCTGCCTGACGATCTCTACATTCCACCGGATGCCCTGGAAGTCTTTCTGGAAGCCTTTGAAGGCCCGCTGGATCTTCTGCTCTACCTGATCAAACGGAACAACATGGATATCCTCGATATCCAGGTGGCCCAGATCACCCATCAGTACATGGAATACGTCAAGCTGATGGAAAGTTCCCAGTTTGAGCTGGCGGCAGAATATCTGGTGATGGCCGCAACACTGGCGGAAATCAAATCCCGAATGCTGTTGCCACGAACCGCAGAAGCTGAAGAGGAAGAAGACGACCCCCGTGCTGAGCTGGTCAGGCGACTGCAGGAGTATGAGCGCTTTAAGAAAGCCGCCGAAGACCTGGATGACCTGCCCAGAATGGGCCGGGATAACTGGCCAGCCAAAGTTCAGCCTCCTGAGTTTGAGCGGGTTCAGATACATCCGGAGGTTGATCTTCAGGATATTCTGGTGGCCCTGAGCGAAGTCATGCGTCGGGCTGATATGTTTGAGCACCACCATGTGGCGGAAGAAGCACTGTCCGTTCGAGAGCGGATGAGCGAGGTGCTTGCCATGCTCTCCCCTGAACGCTTCACCCCCTTTGTGGCACTCTATCGGGTCAGTGAAGGCCGACTGGGCGTGGTGGTCACCTTTATGGCCATTATGGAACTGATCAAGGAATCCCTGATTGAGCTGGTACAAAGCGAACCCTTTGGACCGATTCATGTGAAGGCCCGGAATAACATGGAAAATATCAATGAGCGAAAAGCCTGATCTCTCACTGATTCTGGAAGCAGCGATCATGGCCAGCAGTCGTCCACTGACGATTGAACAGCTGGCGGCCCTCTTTCCGGAAGACAATCGCCCTGATGGCAATGAAATCCGTGAAGCCCTGGTCAAAGTATCTGACGCCTGCGAGAGCCGGGCCTTTGAACTGAAGCAAGTAGCGTCCGGCTTCCGCTTCCAGGTTCGTCAGGCCATGGCTCCCTGGATTGGCGGCCTGTGGGACGAAAAACCTCAGCGCTATACCCGTGCCCTTCTGGAAACCCTGGCCCTGATCGCCTATCGCCAGCCCATTACCCGGGGAGAAATTGAAGATATCCGTGGCGTCAGTGTCAGCAGTAATATCATACGCACCCTGCAGGAGCGGGAGTGGGTTCGCGTTGTCGGCCACCGGGATGTGCCCGGCAGACCCGCCATGTTTGCCACCACCCGGCAATTCCTGGATTACTTCAACCTGCAGAACCTGAATGAACTGCCGCCGCTGTCGGAAATCCGGGACCTGGAAGAAATCGCCAAGGCCCTGGAAATCCCGGAAGAGATTGCCGAAGCACTGGCAGCAGCAGGCGGTACGTTAGAACAGCCGGAGCTGGCAGACCAGGAGATCATCAAAGAGCGTTCGGCCCAGGAGCTGTTCGATGAACTGGACGCCATGGAAGCCGAATTACCTACTGGCTTTAACGACTTGATCAAGAAGCAGAAAATACCATCTCTGCAACTGGAAGAGGAAAAAGAACAACACAGTGCCGCACCAACTGAAGATGAATTAGCCACCTCTTCAGAAAGCCAGACTGCTAATGAGCAGTCATCTGAAGAATCACTTTCTTCCCAGTCTGAAGAGCCAGATGAAACCTTTTATTAATCAAATATTAATCAAAGGCACTCTGAAAGTATTCTTACAGGGTGTCTTCTGGAACAGAGCCCCCTGCCCAGCCCCAAATACCAGTAAAAATAAGCATCCAAGCATAAAAAAAAGCGTATGTGATTCAAACTATTCTTACTAATGCCATACAACTGGCTACCATTAGCCCTCACCATTAACGCGTTTACAAATATAGGAAAAAATAGAAATTGCGTTTCAGAATAGTTAAATACCACATAACCATTTTCCCTTTTAATATTGGCCATATAAGACAATGGATTGATATCAACATAATCAACTTTGTTATGAGGTATTGATTTTGATACGGCAACCAGACTCAAACCCGGCAGGCATTTTCATCGACCCACAACCTGTAACAACCCAGCCTACAGAACCGCAGGGGCAATGGAGAGGGTTGGAGGTAATTCGATTGCAAGCCCGTGAGTTAATTCGGTCATTTAATCCCTTCTATGATCCACCCAATTCCCAACCGCCACCGGATGTTGCAGACTCTGCTGCTGCTATTGACTTTCAGGGCCGTGATGGCAAGACCAGTCACTGCCTGCAGTTCACCGCACTGGCAGGACGGGCGATAGCGGCCTATGCCAACATGCCCCCGGAAATCAATAATGCGCTGAGCTATCTTGCCACCCTCGCGGTTGCAGGACGGCTTGCCAATGATCAGCTTAACGCGTTCACTGCCCACGCCGATTTGGTACCCGAGCCTGGCACACACAGGGAAACACCGGACGAGACTCCGGCAAATGCTAAAAATAAAACCGGAAAAACTTCACTGAACCCACAACAACAGCCTGATAACTCCGCCACCTCAACGCTGCGTGCCAGCCAGTTGCCAAACACCTCCGTGGCACTGGGAGCTCTGGTCGGCCTTTCCGCTGTCGGCGCGTCATCAGCATCCACCCCTGACAATACCCCCTGGGTTGAAGTGGCGGACGCCGAGACACTGGGCAAGATTTGCCAGGATGCAGAATCATGCAGCAATAAATATCGGCTGACAAAGGATATCGACGGTAGCCAATTGCCTAGGCCCATTGGCAATGAAACCCTTCCATTTACTGGCAAGGTGGTCGGTGACTGTCGTACCATCTTCAAACTTCCGCACTGCCTGATAGGACACTTGTCCGGTGACGGCCTTATTGATGACCTGCGCTTTCGTAATGCCAATATTACATCAACAACTACGGCCGGGGTTGCGGCTTGTAAAATGTCAGGCGGTGCCACAATCAGTAATATCCGGGCTGAGCATGCTTACCTTGCTACCCTTGCTACCAATGAAGTTGTAGGCGCAGCTATTGGCGTGGGTAAGGTTAATGGAGGCAATGTTATCAACACAACAGCAATAAACTGCACGGTGGAAGCCTCCATTGGTGATGATATATCAGCAGCATTTGCCGGTATTGCCGTGGGCTGGTTAGACTCGGGAATTGTTACCAACACAAATGTGATGAACTGCACAGTGAAAACTTCCGATTATTCATTCGCCGGTATCGGTGCGGGATATCTGGAACAAGGCGCTGTTACCAACACGACAGCGGTGAACTGCAATTTGGCAACCTCTGGTAGTGAAGCTAACTCCGGTATTGGGGCGGGAGAGAATAAAGGAAGTGTTACCAACACGAAAGCGGTGAACTGTCATATTGAAACAAAGAATCGTTTTGCATATGCCGGAATCGGGGCGGGACTTAGTTATGGATCTGTTACCGACACGACTGCAGTAAACTGCACGGTGACAACCTCGGGCGGACAGGCAGATGCCGGTATTGGGGCGGGAAATAATGTAGGAGCTGTTACCGGCACGACAGCGCTGAACTGCAAAGTGACAACCTCGGGCGGACAGGCAGATGCCGGTATTGGGGCGGGAATTAGTTATGGAGCTGTTACCGACACGGCTGCAGTAAACTGCAATGTGACAACCTCTGGCGCACAGGCAGATGCCGGTATTGGGGCGGGAATTATTAACAAAGGAACTGTTACCGACACCAAGGCGTTTGACAGCATCATTAATAGTGATGGTAAAGCAAATATCACGGGAGGGGATAACCCGGTTATTTGTAATGTCAGAATTAATGGTAATAAACAAACAGACAGTTCCCGAGACTGTCGTTATGGTTTGGATAATGATTTCTGTGCAAATACAGACCCCAGCCTGGTAACACCGGATTGCCAGCCCGTTAAGTATGTTATTGATACATCATACTGTGCTAATGCCACACTGACGCCCCTAATCACAGAGACGCCGGTAACGGTACCGAGTACCAACATTTCCCTTCCCGGCCCGGCTTCTGCCACACTTACCACTTTAACTCCGACAGTGGCATCACTGGGTACAGGCGCTATCACCGGTATCGCCCTGGGTGCCGCGGTGTTTTTTGTGGCGGCCGGTGCTGTTGGTTTCTGCGCCTACCGTTACCGCCAAAGATCATCATCAGCTGATATTGGCCGTAACGAACCCATGCCAATGCACTCCAACAGCCAGCCACGGACTGGTAGACCGTTGGCTGCTCCTCCTCAGCTCAATTACGAGAACGATTTCGAACGGTTGTTGCCTGCCTGCCAGACAGGAGAACACAGCGATGAGGAGCAGCTACTCGAAGATAAACTGTAGAAAAGAACCTGAATGAACTGCCGCCGCTGTCGGAAATCCGGGACCTGGAAGAAGAGGAAGAACCGGGTACTGAACCTTCAGCAAGCCAGACTACTGATGAGCAATCCTCTGAAGAAGTACTTTCTTCCCAGTCTGAAGAGCCCGATAAAACCTTCCATTAATCAACGACACTCTGGAAGTATTCTTCCAGAGTGCCTGCTGGCCCCCCCCCAACCTCACCCAGCTCCTGAAATACCGGTTGAAAATAAGCATCCAACTCATGGGCAAGGTGGTTCCAGTCTTTATTTTTATCGCCATCAAGAAGGTAAGTGAAATCTGGTAATTCTTCGCCATCAAAAAACTCATCTGGAAATTGTGAGTCTAATATATTTTCCTGGTAAAATGAGAAGGAAAGTATTGGCTGATGGACGTCTTTGCTCATATCTGTGCAAAGACGATGACTGTGGCGTAGCATCGTTACATCACACCCTCTCAGATAACTGTCAATTTTATCAAGCCCTTTGCCAAGATCAGACATAACACCTGTATTAATAATACCGTTGATTAGATCATCGAACTTTATTGGAACCATTCCCCGGGTAGTGAGATCGGGTATGTAAGTGTCGAAGGAGTTAACTTTACATTTTTCAAGTAATCTGCAATTCGTTTTCTGCCACGACTCGAGTCTACAGGCAATGGTATGCAATTCTTCCAGTCTGGCTGTTGTGAAATAGTCAGCGATCGTTTCACCAAGTTCTTTCCTGACACTTTCAACGGCCTTATCGCTAGCGCCCTTCCCCGCAGAAGATATTGACGCCAGTTCATTCAAGCTGGATGTCAGAGACTCCTCCAGAATCAGCTCACCGCCACGATAAGCGCAGCCCCCTGCAGCACCTTCAGTGGAATCCGCGTCCTTTACCAGAAGAAGGCTCTTTAACATTTGCTCCAACTCCATGAAGCAATCGGGTTCTGAACCAGGACCTGAACTTAGGGAGGATAAGGGTGAAGCATCATCATCAGAACTCTCATCATCTGAGCCAACCGTAAATTTCACAACCGATGGATTATCAGTTCCACCCAATGCTGGATTCATATAATTATGGGCAGGCAAAACAGCACTTGCAGCCCGAGCACCAACGGCCGTACTGTGCTGAAGATCTTCAGTGGCACGACTCCGAAAAATACCGCCCGCATGTTGAGCATTCGCTGGCAAGGCAGAATCATTCTGGTCATAGCTGTTGCTTTGTGATCCGTTTACAAAGTTTGCCAATCCGGCATTTAGACTTGGCGGAATCATCATTAAACCTTCTAACGATAGATATTTATTCCCCATAGACAACTTGCGTTCTCAATAGGTTCAGTCATTGGAATAATATTTTGATGAGTCAAATCAGGACCTGTGACCATTACAGTGTGTAACTCAGCCCAACCCAATAAGCGCGTCCCATCTGATAACGCTTGCCTGCTGTGGTGTCCGTGTGCGGCAGTTTATTAAACAGGTTAGTAACACGCAGATCCAGCGTCGCCTTGGAATCAGGCGCGTCCCAGAACAAATATTTGGTATTCAGGTCAATTTCATAGTGAACGCTTTTGCCATCATCACCAATGATTTTATCGCTGCGGGAGAATTGATCCCGATTTTTTCTCAGTACGGTTTTCAATCGAACATTACCATCCATGGGAGTTGGAATAGTCAATGCGGCAGTCAACTCATCACTGAACGGTGTATCCAGATCAGACTCCCGATAATCTGTCGGCGAAGTAATGCGATAAACCTCCCAGTCCCCCAGCTCGCCAGTAGCCGTATTGTAGTTACGGCGATAAATCGTGCGATCAGGCTCTTGTGACTTGATAGCGTAACCCACCATGCTTTTAGCGTAATATCGGTTAGCACCTAACGTCAGGAATGTGTCGTCCATAAACTCCCACGCAGCCGTGAGTCTTGGGGCGAGATTATGATTATCAAGAAAATCATCGTGGGAGTAGCGAAGGCCAGCCCTGATATTCCAGGCACCAAGCGCCTGAGAGTACTCACTCCACAGCGCCTGACTATTGATCCGCCCCGGGCATCATGGGCGGCATAGTTTATGTATTGTCTCGCAGCGTTGTCGGCTTTACAGGATGGGTCACCAGCGGGGCAATTCCAGTCCACGCCATTGACAGGACTTTTTTGCAAACCGAAGGAGTTGTAATCGGCAGAGCGGTTTTTTTGAGCCTCGATTGTTTTTAATTCAGCTCCATAATTAACATCGCCAGAAAATAACGGAGAGCTTGCCTTAAAATTCCAGGTGTAATCCGTTTGTGTCTGTTCAAGGTCACCAACGCCGCCTTCATAACAGTTCGTTGCATCACACCAGTCAACCGTAGAACCGGACCAGCGATACTGATAATTGGGCGAGTTTCTGCTGGCATCACTATGCTGCACCGAAATCTTTGACTCCCAACGGGTTTCACCACTGAACCCGTTTACGGACAGGTAACTCTGCAAGCCGGAAGAATCATTATCATTTGCAACTAACCCGGAACCATAATCCTTCTAACACTGGTGCAGTTGCTAACATGCGGAATTTTTGGTGTTTTATTCGAAGAAAAATACATACAACAATAATTGTTTGTGTTGCTTCAGCCTTCATAACTTCATTCGCCCAGGCGACTGAAACACCAAAGTGGGATGACCAGCTAATCGTACAAACGCTGAACAACGGCTTTCGATATGTTGTGCACGACAGTAATCAGGAAAGCGCCCCCTTCAACCTCCGCCTGATTGTCAATGTGGGCTCGGTTGACGATGAACTAAAAGGTATGGCCCACATTATTGAGCATATGGTTTTTCGCACAAATTCCGGCCTTGGGAGTTCCGTTCATCAATACCTTGATAAAACAGGCTGGTTTACCGGCCGCCAGATTAATGCCGTAACCCGTCAAACTGAAACGCAGTATATGTTGCGTACGCGCCCGAATGACGCGCTTAACCTGACTGAGTCTGTAGCGCTCCTTCATCATATTGCCTTTAATGCCGCCATGCAGGAACAGGATTGGGCTGTTGAAAAAAAAGTCATTATCGAGGAGATGAGGCTGGGTACCGGTGTGGCTGAGCGCATTAATAACGAAAAAAAAGCCATCGTTCGCAATAACTCCCGATACGTACAACGACCCACCATTGGTTTGGCAGAAGATGTGCAAAAAGTAGCGGTGCAGGATATCAAAGATTTTTACACCAGGTTTTACGTTCCTGCCAACATGACCCTGGTCGTCTCTGGCAATATTGATGAAAAAACACTCCAAAAAGCCATAGCCGATACCTTTGGGAAACAACCGTTCAAAGCCAAGCCTGAGAGGGATTATCTGGAACTGCCCCTGCAAAAGCAGCGCTTTATCGGCAAAGTTCAGGATCCTCAGGGTGTGACCTCAATGGTGTCCATGGGTTTTCGTAGCCCGCTGCAACCCTATGACAGAATGGCCGGGCTATACCAGCGCTTACAAAATTACTTTCTCAGAAAGCTGGCGGTCAGTCAGGTGCGTTCGCAATTGGATGCCCACGCTGATCAGGGTATCGAGTCGCTTTCAATGACGTTCAAAGAGTCGACCAATGAACGGCTGGTAGTTGCCCTGGCAGCTCGTACCGCTAACCACGATCAAGGGATGGTTGCGGTGCTGACTGAAATTGAACGACTGAAGCAGAACGGACTACGCCGGACTGAACTGGAGAAACTGAAAGAGAAAGCGAAAAAGACGATTGCAAACAATGTTGAGGCTGCTTCCCTACGCAACTTTCAGCAATGGGAAGACAAAATAACAACGGCCATTATGCAAGACGGTATGTTGGAAGATTATAACGTCCGGGCTAAACGTAACCTGCAGTGGATTGACGCCATGACGCTGGATGAATTAAACGCACGCTTGCGCACTCTGCTCAGTGCTGATGACCAGTTTGTCTATTATCAAGTTCCGGGAGCCATGGCGCGCAACCTGCCATCTCAACAACACATTGATCAATTACAAAGTAGCATTGCCAGTAAGCCTTTGTCTTATGAAGTTTACAGTTCAAGTCGAATTGTCAGTGCGCCAGCCATAAAAGAAAAGACAACAATACACTGGCCAGAAGATAAACAGCACCACGGGACAGCAATCAAGCCTGAGGCCTGGGATAAAACGTCAGTTAAACGATGGACGCTGGACAATGGTGACTCGGTTGTCTGGCTGAACCGACCAACCGCTGATGGGAACCTGTATATAAAAATGCTTTCCAGTGCGGGCTATGAAAACCAGCAGTCGCCTGCCTGGTTAAGTCGGGTTGCGGCCCAGGTCTGGGAACAGGCTGATTTTTCTTTTGCTACCGCAACCCAGGTTTCTGCCTGGAAAGCCGAACAGGGAGTACAGTGGCAATGGTCACAAAAACAACAGCAGCTTGATCTGAGTGCACTCATTCAGCCGGAAAAACTGCCATCATTGATGGCGCTGTATGCGGCGCATCATAAACACTGGCGCATAACTGAGCGTGAGTTTAAGCAGTTGAACCGCCAAATTCTGGCAGAATCGGGCTCAATGGCAACGACAGCAGGTGCATCACTTGTGAATGTTGACGCATCAGGTTCCCTGCAACCCCATTCACTGACACAACCAATGCTGGAACAAAAGATTCAGGCATTGAGTGAGCAGCCTGTTACGTTATTTATTGTCGGTGAACTTGCCCAAGGTTCCATTACCGAATCCGTGATCCCCTATTTGGCAGGGCTGCCCCGGCAGAAGGCAACGGCTATAAGCAACGAGCGCCAGCCCGGTGGCCACCAAAAAATAGATCGCAAGATCCACAATGACAACAAGGCGACAGTGACAGTAAAAGGCATCAGCACAATGCCATGGAGTCCGGAAGCCAGTTTTCTGGTGTCAACGCTTAACCCGATTATCCAGAAGGCTCTGAAAAATGAATTATGACATAAGCTCGGTGGTGTCTACCGGCTGCAGTTTGAGATGCTGCTGGACCAGGGGGGCCTGGTAACCACTCGCCTGCACTTTGTCACTGCACCGGAAAGGGTTGATGAGCTGCTTAACGCCGCTAACCGGGTTCTGGCTAATCTGAACACACCATTAGACAACGAGAACTTTGCCCGAATTCGTGAGGACATCGCCTTTGCCGAAAGTCTTCGACTAAAAGACAACAACACCTGGCTAAGGAGGCTGGCACTCAGTTTTGCCCGGTACGATTCACCAGAGTATCTCGAAAGCATGTCTGAGCTGCACCAGCAGGTGAACCATACGGCCATGAAGTCTCTGACAAAACAGATTTTTCCACAAAGCAACCAGATCGTGACAGTGGATTTACCCAGGCAATCCTGATTCAACAATGCAGCCGGTTTTTTAGCAGTTGTTATAAATATTTCACAGAAGTAGATGGACTATGTTTAAAAGTTTTTTTCTTGATGCCCGTTGGCGCCTCTGGTCCTGGGCGGGCACCCTGTTGATCTTCGCCGCCTCCTGGATGAAGGCAGAGATTGATGTGGATATCAACAGCTGGTTCGGTGACTTTTATAACGCGATTCAGAGTGCTCTCTCCAATCCGGGATCAGTTACTGAAAAGGAGTTGCTCAGCCATCTCTTGACCTTTGGCAAGATATCCGTGGTTTTTATCGCTATTGCTGTCTTTCTTGAGTTTTTCTTAAGGCATTATGTTTTTCGCTGGCGCATCGCAGCGAGTACAGGAAGACACCATGCGCTTTGCAAAAATTGTTGAAGGGCTTGGTGTTTCTCTGCTGCGTTCAATTTTTACCCTTGCCATGTTCCAACCGCTGTTGTGGGAGTTGAGCAAGAAGGTTAATCAGGTGCCGTTTATTGGCCAGGTAGACCATGTTCTCATTTACGTAGCTATTTTGACGTCCATCGTTGGCACCGTGCTTCTGGCTGTCGTTGGGGTTAAGCTGCCAGGTCTTGAGTTTAACAACCAGAAAGCCGAAGCCGCTCTGCGCAAAGAGCTGGTTTTGGGTGAAGATGACGAAACCCGGGCTCAGCCCAAGTCCGTCAAAGAGTTATTTCTCCACGTCCGGGCAAACTATGTTGCGATCTATCAGCACTACCTGTACTTCGACCTGACCAAGTGGTCGTATTTACAATTGTCGTCCATTGTCCCCTATGTGGTCATGGTGCCAACCATTGTTGGCGGGGTCATCACTCTCGGCGTGATGCAACAGATTCTGCGGGCATTTAACCGCGTTGAAGGCTCTTTGCACTTTTTGATTAACAGCTGGTCCACCATCGTTGAGCTGATGTCGGTGTATAAACGACTAAAGTCGTTTGAAGATCAGATTAACGAAGCTTGCGCAACCAGCAATGTCGGTAAGCTCTCGACTAACACTATTTAATGGGAGCTTTGCGGCAGATGGGTGCAGATTGGTCATCAAGGTTTCCGATATATCTTGGGATGTCTTTATTCATTCATTTTGGCATGGCTTTGGCGATGCCAGAAGATAGTGCCGAGATCCCGGTGGCCTGGCCATCGAACAGCAACGTTATCAGCATTGGCATTCAGACAGCAATGGCAGGCACGTTTAATTCACAGCCAGTGAGTGAGTCGTTACCCAAGTTGAACTCCGAAACGGTAAAGGTCGAAGAGGTTGCACCGGAGCAGGTAAAACAACAGCCGCCCCAAACCACTGGAAAACCAATATTACAGCCACAGAAGAAGCCTGACATAAAGCAACAGCCTGAAAAAAAACCTGAGGCTTTGCCAAAGCCTCCTGAACTCGAACAACAGCCGACGCCTCAACAAGCCCGGCCTGCAATGAAGGCGGGTCATCAAGGTGTCAGTGGTTCCAGTGAAGCGCCATTAAAGCAGACAGAAACCAGGCAGAAAACCACAGAAGGCGGTGCTCGTGAAGCTGCGTTCGATAGCTATGTACTGGAACACTTGCTCGCCAGAAAGAAAAATCCCAGGCTGTTAAAGCGTCGACGCCTCAAGGCAGACGTGATGGTGGAGTTTGTAATCGATCGCCACGGGGCGCTGTTGCAGAGCAGCATTACCAAACCGTCGCGCATAAGAGAGTTTGATCGCGCCGCTATAAAATTGATAAAAACTGCCAGTCCTTTTCCACGGGCTCCTGAATATGTCGGGTGGGACCAACGCCGCTATGAAATCGTGCTCAACTATGAGGTTCGTTAGGGTCACAGGTTGCTGTCGCTCAATACACCGATGCAACCAGAGTTCATCGAGTTGGGTTTTCCTTATTCAGGGTGCATCAGCGCAAGCAGTGTTTTGACAAATTCCTTTTTCTTGCATTGGTAATCATTAACTGGCTGAAAGGCCGATAGCCAGCCATTCACTCTGTGCTCAAAACCCTTACGCCACAGATGGCTGAGCAATTTCATGTGAAGATTCTGAGTCAATGCATAAAGGCGTCGGCGCTCTTGCCCCTGGTTTGTCCGGTCGTCCGGGTTTCCGGGGTCTCCTTGAGCGTGCAGTGCAATAAACTGCCGGGCTTTATTCAGGGTAAGCAAAGAGCGTATCAGCAAACCATAAATACGGTCACTGGTGTTTTGGGGGGTGTTAAAAAGAATGGTTCGGGGCAAGGCAAATGCCGCTCCTTTTTGCAACTGCTCAGTGAGCGGATCGAGGTTATCGGTGAGAAATTTCAGCGTATCGTTCAACAACCTGGTTTCTTCAGCAAACGACAAACACCACACCAACTTCTCTACGCCGGGAACTTGAACGGCCAGTCGTGCCGCGTTTTGATGACCTACTCTGTCGTCCACGCTGACCTGCAGCCCCATTGCCCTGGCACCCAGATCACCGTCTGTCAGATTGATATTGAAAGCTTTTGGCAGTTTAATCGCCGGACATCCCGGGACTGGCCCGATGATGACACTTTGGGGGATTTCTGAATCCCTGTCGACATTCAATGTCCGCAGCTCTCCAAACAGGACTCTGGCAGGCTCTTCTGCCGTGCAAATAAGGTCTATGTCGTTGTATGATGAGCAGCGGTTTTGTAAGTAACGGGCATAGGAACCGGTAATCAGGATGGGGGGACAGGGATAAGCGTCATTGATTACCTGAATAATCTCCAGTGTTCTGAGCGTTAGCGAATTTAACTGCGGAACCTGATGATCCAAAAAAACCGCTCTGCCTGTAGTGAACGTATTTTCTTCTGTTTCACACCAGTACTCACGGGGCGGGTAAGGGAATGGATGTTCCCTGCCGAAATTGGCCACGGATGCTTCAACCGCTCTTTCTCTTCGACCAGGGTATTCTAAAACCGGGATCGCGACAGGCAGTTGGCCTCTATAGCCATATCCGGCGTTATTGACACCGTTGGCGGAATATCTGTTTTCATGACCAAAGCCAGACCGGAAGTTATCTGTGGTCTGTCTATACGATTCAGGTCTGTACGATACCGGGCACTCTCTACGAACGGCAACAGCAGCGACATGCTGACTGGCAGAGGCTGCGTATCTGTACCGACTATCACTGGCGACAGCATTTTCCGGATTAAACAGAAACTTATCCCCTGTGCCTGTTTCGTAGAGGCACTGTTCAAGGTCGCGCCCTAAAGCATGGCGCAGTTTACTTCCTTCAGGAAAACCCTTAAGGCATTCCAACACCTGATGCCTTTGGATTCTTCGTCCATAAACAGGCTGTCCAGTGATATAACAGTGTTTCAGGAAAAAGAAATAGATGCGCGAATTCTGAAATGAGGGCCTCAGTGTCTGGATGGAATGCAATACCTGTTCTGCGGACAATCTCTGGTGATCAATGGTCAATCCATTCTGCATAGCCATGAAGATCAATCTACATCGCAATCGTTGTTGCTTATCTTTGATCAATATGCTGTCCAGAAGTTGCCAGGCCTTTTGGATGGCATCCTGAGCATCATTGCTTTCATCGTATCGCTGAGGTTGTTGCAACCTGTGCATCAGGTATTCAATCTGCCTTGCGGCATGATTTCCGGGGGCTTCATTATACGCTTCCAGTACTTTCAGGTTATCCAGATAGCTGCCATTCAATTCTCTGGCATTCAATGCCAACCGGGAATAAAAAATCGCTCTTTCGAGCAACCACCCCCCCCGTTCATAATCCTTAACCACGGCATCCGGTGTGACCTGTCGGCCATTCAAATGCAGCCCCCTCAGGCAACATTCTGCTTTGAAGCGCCCTAGCTCCAGAGTTGCCCTGGCTGCCTTATAATCCCTGACCACGGTATCCGGTGTGACCTGCTGGCCCTTAACCATCAGGTTCCTCAGGCAACATTCCGCTTTGAAACGTGCCAGCTCAAGCATTGCATTGGCTGACTGATAACCCTCAATCACCTCATCAGGGGTCACCTGTCGGCCATTCAACACCGTGCCCTTCAGGCAACACAGTTCCTTAAAGCGCGCTCTTCCCAGCTTGCCACCGGTATCATTATCCGGGAAACTCTTTAACACAGCATCCGGTCTGACCGGCTGGCCATTTAACGCCAGCCCCTTCAGCCAACACTCTTCCATAAAGTGTGCCAGCCCCAGTACTGATTTATTGGCCCGGTAACCGTTAACCACCGTATCCGGTGAAACCTGCTGGCCATTCAACGGCAGCCCTCTCAGGCAACATTCCTCTTTGAAGTGCGCCACTCCCCGTTTGCCTTCCGGACTACCCGGGTAATCCTCCACCACCTCTTCCGGCGTGACCCGTCGGCCATGCAACAGCAGGTCCCTGAGGCAACATTCGGCTTTGAAGCGCGCCAGTTCCAATCTTGCCCCGACTGCCTGATAGCCCCTAACCACTTCCTCCGATGTGATCTGTCGGCCATTCAATGGCAGGCGTTTCAGGCAACATTCCGCTTTGAAGCGCGCGATACCCAGCCGACCTTTCGGATTATCCGGGAAATCCTTCACCACCGCATCCGGTGAGACCGGCTCGCCATTCAACGCCATCCCTCTCATGCAACACTCCTCTTTGAAGCGCGCTATACCCAGTTTGCCTTCCGGGCTATCCGGGAACTCCTTCACTACCGCATCCGGTCTGACCGGGCGACCATTTAACATCAGGCCCTTCAGGCAGCATTCCGACTTAAAGCGCGCTATCCCCAGTTTGCCTTGCGGACTATCCGGAAAATCGTTAACCACCTCAGCCGTTGTGACCGGCTGGCCAGCCAACAGCAGTCCCTTCAGGCAGCATTCCGACTTAAAGCGTGCCAGCTCCAGTGTTGCTTTAAGGTCCTGATAACCCTTAACTACCTCATCTGGTGTGACCGGCTGGCCATTTAACGCCAGGCCATTCAGGCAGCATTCCGACTTAAAGCGCGCTATCGCTAATAGGTACTTATTGTTTTGATCTGGTTTCCGGTTGAATTCCTGAATCACCTGTTCCGGAGTCACTCTTTTATTGTCATAAAGAATGTTCTGCAGGCAAAGTTTGAGCAGGAAGAAGCCACTTCTAAGAGACGATCTATCAGTTCCGTAGGCTGCAAGCACACTGGCCGGGGTGATTCGATGTCCATATAATGTTTTTCTCCCCCAGAAGTCATCCTCAGTAAACTTGCCGTAATCCGGGGGGGCAGCGGCCATTCTATAAGGCTGATAGTTTGCGACCCTTTTACCGTTAAATGTATGTCCGGGGTGTTCTGGCATCCCGCTGAAACCGGCTCTCTGGTCAACCCAGAGAGCAGACTGTGCATGGTAGTAGGCTGGTAAAATTGTTTTCAGAATAAAACCCTGCTAGCTGAGGCTATAAACACCGCCGTTTGACCACAAAATGATTATCAGGTTCCATTCCTCTTCTTTATTTCACCTGTTTACTCTATTTCACTGCGGCTCAACCGGATTGTTTGTACCCGAACCTCCCGTTATACTGCGTTCCCTCTTGTTAAATTCCGGGCGGAGACCCCGCCGATATCCCATGACCACAGAAACTACACTCCCTCCGCAGGGCGAAAAACTGCAAAAGATCCTGGCGGGCGCTGGCCTTGGCTCACGCCGTGAGATGGAGCGCTGGATCACTGAAGGACGCATCAGCGTCAACGGTGTCAAAGCCAGCCTTGGCGACCGTGCAGCCCTGGCCGACGTTATTGCCGTGGACGGCCGGGTTATTAAGCTGGACGCTTACGCCTCTGGTATTCGCCGTGTCATCGCTTATAACAAACCGGAAGGCGAAATCTGCAGCCGTTCTGACAAAGAAGGCCGTCCAACGGTCTTTGATAAACTCCCTAAACTGAAGGGCGAGCGCTGGATCTCCATCGGCCGTCTGGACCTCAATACCTCCGGTCTGCTGCTGTTTACCAACGATGGCGAACTGGCCAGCCGCCTGATGCACCCCTCTCATTCCATTGAGCGGGAGTACGCCGTGCGGGTCATGGGTGATATTACCCAGCAGAAAGTGAAAAACCTGTTTGAAGGTGTCGAGCTGGAAGACGGCATGGCTCGTTTTACCGATATTGTGGACTCCGGCGGTACTGGCATTAACCACTGGTTTCACGTCTGTATTCTTGAAGGGCGTAACCGTGAAGTCCGCCGTCTCTGGGAATCCCAGGATCTGAAAGTCAGCCGTTTGAAGCGGGTCCGTTTTGGCAGCATGATCATTCCTGATCACCTGCGTCAGGGGCAGTTCCAGGAGTTGGAAAAACAGGATATCGACGCGCTTGCCGCACTGGTGGACCTGTCACCCGCACCCGCCTTCCATAAAAAGCCGCAGGATCGGCTGAAAAAGAACGAAGTGCAGGCCAGGAAAGTCAAAGGCAGTACCAAACGTTTCAGTCCTCATCCGAAAAAGCGCTCCCGCT
>NZ_JBLYNS010000121.1:0-15954 GCF_049310205.1 Endozoicomonas sp. ALC013
GTTTCTGTACTTAATATGGGGAACCTGGAGATATTCTGTCATGACAATACACGCCATGACTGCCAGAACTTGATGACTATAAAGTCAGGAAATATCCATTTGAAAGTACAACATTTGCCGAAATAAAAAAATTTTTATGCGTTCTAATCTGTTGAACTTTTATAAGATTTCTAACGTTGAAATCTATCAATACGACGGTGAATATATAAACGTCGTGGCAAGCTGGCTGGTGTAACGGAGAAACTTTAATACAAAAGAGTGGTCTTAATCTGTAATTCAATAGTTCAATAGTTCAATGAATAGACTTAACTTAGAGTCAACGTTCGTTTCTGTTGATTCCTGTCTACAGGATTCTGCAGAGACACCTTTTATACCACCTTGTTGTGTTACCAGTTTACAGCCAAGGATGGTCGGCTATTATACGCAGATACTGGGTCCATACCGTCACGGATATTTAAATGAGGTAGTAATAAGTCAGAACACACCATCTTCTCCACGTTCGATTAATGATTTTTCAATTTCTCTTTTACCACCCACTGCAAGCGAATTAGTGCCTCCTGAATTATCACCAGAAAACCTTGATGAAATTTCAGGTTGTGACTCAGCCAGTGAATCTGTTGATAATGATTTTGCATCCACAGATTTAACCTCAACAAACTCTCAACAAATAGCTCAGCAATTCCCCCGGGAAAGTTTGTTAGCTGATCTTTCTCAGCCATCATCACGTCCAATTGCTGTTGCTGGTCCGTTGAATAAAGACACACAAAAGAAAGCCATAACGAAAATTATTGAGTTTAAAGCACCTGAATTGTCCGGTTCTGGTGAACCCCTACACCCCACACCCGCAGCAGCCCACGATCAGTCCAAGAAAGGGAAGGCTTCAGAACAGTCCGAGCAACGGAAGGCTTATCAGAAAGCTTACCGTAAGTCCGAGAAGTATAAGGCTACCCAAAAAGCTTACAGACTGTCCGAGAAAGGGAAGGCTACCAAACGAACTTACAGTCAGTCCGAGAAAGGGAAAGCTGCCAGACGAGCTTACGAACAGTCCGAGAAAGGGAAGGCTGCCAAACGAGCTTGGGCACAGTCAGAGAAAGGGAAGGCTTATGGACAGTCCGAGAAAGGGAAGGCTGCCAAACGGGCCTGGGCACAGTCCGAAATAGGGAAGGCTTACCAGAAGGCTTACCAGAAGGCTTACCAAAAGGCCTTCAAGATTTTCGGTGATGTAGAACAAGCAAAAGTCGCTGGTAAGCAAGCTGCAACCTTTATAATAGAATCAAATAAAGCAAAAAAATAAAATTTGGTTTCAACTTGAATTCAAGTCCATTTAGAAATCTCTTACTAGCAGGACTTGTTGCGCTCGTTGCTTTTTATTTCAACTGTGCGACGGTATCCCGCCGTGCCGGTTTTCGTATTTTGGGCAATCAAGGCACGCCATCCAATCAAATGGCTGTCAAGATAAGGTTCATTGTTATTTGTGCTAACTTCAATAGTCCGATAATTCAATGAGTCACTTTAACAAAACATCTCAACCAGAAACTACTCTCAAGTGGTTTGATGATACTGGCACAATTAGTACAATACCTTTCCGGTTAACTGTTAACCACCGTACTCAGCGATAAGTAGCCATTTTTATGCCAGAGCGAGATGACGAGCAAAGCTTTCAGGAAGCCATGAGGGATGTACAACCATTGGTTGGCAAAAAAGGCAACAAGACGCATTCTGGCATCCATCGCAAGACGAATTCAGATATTCCACAAAGCACTCTAAGGGCTCGCCGCAAGGCTGCCGAGCTGGACAAGCCATCCTCTGGTGCTGCACTCTCTGACGCCTGGATTGAGCCTGTCGATCCTGAACAGTTTATTGAATACTCTCAGCCCGGAATCCAGACCACAAGGCTCAGGCAACTGCGTCAGGGGACGATCCCGGTTCAGTTTCAAGTGGATCTGCATGGCTATAAGATTGATGAAGCCAGAGATCTTATCCATGAGTTCATTCAGGTTTCCCGCTACCGTGGGCTGACCTGTGTACGCATCATTCATGGTAAGTCTCACCGCAGCAAAGAACGACAATCGACGTTAAAGAGCCATACCAATCACTGGTTAAAACAGATACCGGATGTTCTGGCATTTTGTTCTGCCCCGCCTTCCGAAGGTGGCACCGGTTCTGTTCTGGTTCTGCTGAAGAGGAAATAAACCGCTAACTTTCCCGGTGCAGATAGTCACCAAAATAGATGGCCGGTTTTTTCATTCTCAGCTCATTACGTTCCCGGGTTACATTTTCAAACTCTTTTGCCAACGGCATAAAATGGTAAAGGTTGCAGTCATCTTCCGAAGTACTCATCAGGGTTAGTCCGACAGGCATACCATGAACTTTATCATGGCCAACAGGCAGAGTAATTGCAGGCACATCAAGCAAGTTGGCCAGACTGGTGAGCTGACTCAACTGCAATGAACTCCGTAAGTCAGCCATACCGTATTGTTTTTCGCCCCTGATAATATCTCTGCTCACTTCGGGAATCGTGGGCATCAGAATAACGTCAACGCCTCGATCTTTGAGTGATTTAAGGTGCTGTTTGAATTGCGCACGGTTTTCTCTGGCAACGCGCTTCATCCGATCAGTAAACGATTTGGCCAAATTCATATTCAGCTTGAGTTCCGGATCGGCCTGGTTCCGTTGATCATCCGATAACGCGGTTGAATTAAAGGCTTGCAGTTCTTCAGAGCCAAAAAGTACCACATGGGACAGGGCCAGTGCCCTGGCATTCCCGGGAGAGTTCTCAAGATCCATAAGGTGGACTTCCTGCACATTTCTGGCCTTGCCATATTTACTCTGCCAGCAGCCAATGGCCTGCTGGCATTTTTCTGCAACGGCCGGATTGGCAATGCCCATGGCATCCAGATCAATCGCCACACCCAGCTTCTGGTAGTCCAAACAGCGTTTATCTGGTCTGACACTGCTGGACGCCAGAAACGCCTTTGCAATATCGCCCACCTTAAGTCCTAAAATTCCTGACTCTACCATTGACTCCGGGTTATCTTTATAGGCTCCCCCTGTCTGATCAAGAAACGATTCAGCACGACTTTCTTCCTTGCCACACTTCCCCCCGACAATGCCCGTTGCTGCCGCGGGTATGCGGACAGAACCACCACCATCACTGCCGATGGCAATGGGCAACAGACCACTGCTGACCGCAACGGCACCACCAGAAGTGGAACCACCGGGAATTTTAGGTCGGCCATTTTTCCCCAGATAGGTATTAGCCAAAGGACCATCTTTGGGATTGATACCACTGGCACCGGCACCCAGTGCATGCTGGGTGTTGGTTTGCAGCAGGCAAAATTCATCAGAAGCACCAAGCATATCGAGAAACCTTGTGGTTACCGTTTGCTTAACACCATTCCCTTTCATTCCATGGGTTGCTGTCATCCCCTTTAAGTGAAATTCAGCCTTGACCGAAACGGGTATTTTATTATGTTGGAAATCAGCGGCTTGCAACGGCTGCTCAAAAATACCCTGTTCGCTGATACACCCTCTCTCTGACTCTGATAGTTGATCTGATTGGCAGGCTTTTTTAATAGCATCTGACATATTCTCAGCATTAACGCCACACCAGTCAGACAGTGGCTTATCCAGATGGCTATCAGGCTCCCGGTCAGGCTTGATTTCAGATAACAATTGCAGATATTCATTGTCGTTTATTGTCTCTTCATCACCAGCGGCCCGAGACGTAACAGCACTATCCGAACTCGCCTGGTTTATCCTCTGATCACTGAACGTCACTCTTTCGGGCATTGAATTCGATAATCCGGAAATAAACCGCATAATCGGTGTAACGATTTCAAAACGGGACATTCGTTCAAGAACATATTTCAGAAAAGGCCCTTTGTTCATGCGGCCCGAAGGAACCAGATTCTCAGCCCGGCATTGAGGGTATTGTTTAATTATACGATGGCAGAAGAACCCGGAGTCATTAGCCTTTGATTGTGAACAGAACTCACATGCAAGAGCTGCTGACTTCGATGCTGATAGTGCAGTTGACGCATCCATTTTGACCCCATCTTCTATATGTCTGCTTAAGTATCTATGTGTGTGCTATCCCTGAAGTGAATAAGTATGAAATAACTGTCATGTGAATGAAGCCACACATGATGAAAACTGAACCGTCGCTCCCAGCGTTGCACCCAATCAGTCTGTCTTCTGATAAAACGAATACAATAACGATGCGGGTTAAACAGGGAACTTGTCTGTTCCAGTCCACTGACCAGACCGGGCAACAGTCCAGCCTGTATACCAAAAATTTTTTCGCCAAAGTTCGGACAATGAACAGTAACATTAGTTCATTGCCAATATCCCAGATTTTGCCCTGTGAACTTTGAAAAAGTTCGATGAAGTTAGCTACTTGCTATCCCGCCCGCTTCAATTGTCTGAATATGGGCTTTCACTTCCTCTGGAATACTGGTCTTGCGATTGGTCAAAAAGTTAAACATAACGCCCGTTGCGGTACCGGTTGTGGTCACTTTGTTCAGGCTTTTACTGAAAATCGCATACTCCATGGTAAAACGGTCTTCCTGCACATCACGAACTCTTGAGCCCACCAGCAAGGTGTCTGGATAGGTAACCGGAACCTTGTAAAAGCATTGGGTATGACTGATCACCGGGCCAATACCACTGCCTTTCGCTTTTTCCATCATCTGCATTTTGCCGAAATAATCGATCCGGGCTGATTCAAAATAACGGAAATACACGACATTATTGACATGCTGAAGGGCATCCATATCCCCCCAGGCTACGGGTATCTCAGTGATAACGGTATAGTCTTCCAGCAGGTGCTCCACAGTAATTACTCCTTTTTTCTTTCTATTATTGTGTGCATTTAACAGGAATGCGCGTGCAACCATAAAGGGAATTCGGGTAATTAACAACAGATCGGTAACCTTCTGCTCGGTGCCTACACGCCAGGTCTCACCTGGATGGGCTGTAAAACCGGCCTTTCTACTCACCTTCTCTCTGAATACGCTTTTGATAAGGTGTGCCGCCAGGCTTCGGTCATCCTCTCTATCCGTCGAGGTAAGTTGATTGCCAGCACCGAGCCAGGCTCTATTACTCTGGCCAGTCCAGGGATATTGACCTGAGCAGGTCGATTTAGGAATTGTTACGAAATAATTTCCACATTTTGAACTCGATCTCCGTTCATCCTGAGTGCTGAGCTTGTCGAAGTATCGAAGGGTGATTGGCACAATACATGAGGCCGGAGTTCACGCCCTTCGACAGCCTCAGGACGAACGTAGTTTTGAAACCCAGAAGTGTGGTCATTATTTCAGAACAGCTCCTTAACCGGTCCCCTGCTCCCCATATTCCGGGGAGCAGCCGCTTTTTTCGCGCCATTTGCAACCCTTTCCCCATTTATCTGTCTATATTGTCTGAGGCTTCATGAAACGCTGGATTCACTGAGGAAGTACCGATGGCAATAACAAGATGGCTGATTTTCACTCTCCTTTGCGGGATAACCGCGCTCGCCGCCGCTTATCCTGAAGCTGACCAACAGGGCGCTGTTTATAAAGGGCTGCAGGATGTCCATACCATCGCAGAAATGCAGGGAATCAACCCCCGGGATACAACGGTCCGATGGGAAATCGGCGACAATAATCTGCAGGAGTGGCTGCTCGCTCCCTGGAACAAACTGAAAGTGGACGAAGCCCTTGCCGTTTACCAACAGCAGTACGGCTCTATCACCCAGACGGCTGCCAGAGTGGTCATTGGTGCCATCAGCAATAATTTTGATGCCTCTGGCCATCTGATTACCGAAGCTGAACGCCAGCAGCTGTTAGAGCGGGTTCAGCAGACTCAATATCTTCAGAGGTTTCACCCCAGAGCCCGGGCCATAACCATCGCCGATGCTGATGCGCAGTTTTTCCCCAGTGATGTATTTTTTACCAATAATCTGGCTCAGGCTTCCAATGTTGCCGCTAACCAGAAATCATCCAGTACGCTTATTCTGAGAAATACCCCGGTCTTTGTGCTTGGTCAGTTAACGACTATTGACTCAGCAGGTCTGGAGTCTGCCGAAGATAGCTGGGTAGCCCTGTGGCGTCCGGAGTTTGGCCTCAAGTTCACCAAGGCAAGGCATATCGCTTTTGTCGATGACTCTCTGGCGGGTGAACTTCCCGTTTCATCCCGGGATCCTGACAACCAACTGAAACTGACCGTCACCAGCCGGGTCAGAAGTCAGGACCTGAACCAGCGGTTGCCTTTAGGCACCCCGGTATACAGCCTGAGTGGCAGGTACTTTTTCGCTGCGCGAAACCATCAACCTCCGGCATCCCGGCAGATAGAATCATCAGAGTTACGGCTTTATTCTGCCCAACTGTCCCCGGTGGAATTATCGGTTGATCCTGCGGGGAAACTGGATAACCAGGTGATACAAGTACCACTTCCCCTGAGTTACCAGAACTATCTGAACCAGCTGAGTAATACCCTGTTAAAATACCCGTCAGACTATGTTGCGCCGGAACACAATGAGAACCGTTACTTTGCCTTTGGCGAAGGCACCATTGGCCCTGACGGCGAAAGGGGGATGGACGCTTCTACTTTCGTCCTGAAGCTCATTCAGCCTTTTGGCAAATGGCTTCCCAGATATTCCGTTCATCAGGTTGAAGAAGGCATCAAAAACCGTCTGATCATGACCACTCAACATGCATCCCCGGAGGAAAACTATCAGGCCATGCTGAATCATTGCCAGGTGGGTCATTTTGTCTCCGTGGGACGTGGCAGCAATATGGCCTGTCTGGGCAGTATTACCCTGTATCAGCTGGGACAGCTCAGTGACCAGGCCTATGCGGATGCGGTAACTACCGGAGGGATGACAGATCAGGACCGTGTCCCACTACTGGCACTCAGCACCGTCGGACTGACAACCATAGAGGATGTTATGATCAATAAACCGGCAGGTTCTATGGAATTCCAGGCAACCGGTGAAACGCTGCCGCTGTATCTGGCGGCAAAAACGTCAATGCCCGTCTGGTATATTACTGGTAAGGCGGCAGTCTACCCCGTCTTTAAATCGGGCTATCTGAGCAGCCTTATCCGCGATGGCAGATCACTGACATTTTACCGTTATTTTGAGCCTGTAGGCGCGACACCCGGTGATTGAGCTTCCGGGCACAAACTTCAGGTAGCAAAGGAAGGCGCATTCCTGCCTTCCTGCTGTCTCATTCGGCTGATACATCACATTCCAATGAGTTTGATGAATACAATCTCCGTTCACCCTGAGCGGAATCTGGACGTCATTGATAGAAGGAAACCATCAATGGAACCTATTAATTATTTTGAGGTCAAATTCCGGAATTTCCATTCCATGCTTGAAAGGTTTCATTCTGAGAGCAACAGCACCACCTTTCTACCCTTCGGGATCGATTGATCGACGAGCTGGTTCAAGCGGGACTCCTCACCGCTCCCGAAGTGCATTTAACGGTAAACAAGTATCAAACCATCAGTCTCAGAGAAGTACGACGCCGCTCCATGTCGATAGTAAATGCGTTGAAGATGCCTTTTGGGAAAAACAACCATTTCAGGGTCGTAAAGTCACCTCGGCTGTTGTCCTTAACGCCTATGGGAATGATACAACGTCCCTTCGACCTGGCTTCTTCCTGCAAAAACTGTGCTTGCAGAACATTCTCCATGGCAATAGAAAAGTTACCCCGGATCAGGTCATTCAAGAATTCAACCGTAAACCGGATCGAAATAATAAGTGCAAATTAGCCTTGGCACGCTTTATGCAGCACTGTCTCCATAGGGGCATGCCGGTGAAGGGCCAGAGTGTCACGCCGGATATGGTGGTTAAGTATTTCCCGGATGGTCCGGAAGGCAAACTGGGGTTAGCAAGGTTCAAAGAAGAATGTTGCCTGAGTGGCCTGCCGTTAAATGGCCAGCAGGTCACGACGGAAGCAGTGTTCAGGAATTATCAGGCCATCAGGGCAACACTGGAGCTGGCACGCTTCAAATCGGAATGTTGCCTGAGGGAGTTGTCGTTGCATGGTCGGCGGATCACACCGGAGGCAGTGGTTAGAGGTTGTCAGGCTGCCATGGCAACACTGGAGCTGGCGCACTTTAAGGAACAATGGTGCCTCAGGGGTCTGCTGTTGAATGGCCAGCAAATCGCACCGGATGCAGTGGTTAAGGATTATCAGACCGCCAACGCAACACTGGACCTGGCACGCTTCAAGCAAAAATGTTGCCTGAAGGGCCTGGCGCTGAATGGACAGCCGGTCACACCGGACGAGGTCGTTCAGAGTTACCCGGATAGTCCGGAAGGCAGGCTGGGGATAGCGCGCTTCATAACGGAGTGTTGCCTGCAGAACCTGCCACTGAATGGTTGGGAAGTCACAACAGATATGGTGGCCAGGAATTATCAGGCAGCCAACGCAACATTGGAGCTCGCCCACTTTAAGCAACACTGTTGCCTGATGCGGCTGCCGTTGAATGGTCAGCAGGTCATACCGGATGCAGTGGTTAAGGCTTTCCCGGACAGTCGGGAAGGCCAACTTGGCAAGGCACGCTTTAAAGCAGAATGTTGCCTGAAGCGCCTGGTGTTGAATGGCCAGTTCGTCAACCCGGATGAAGTGTTAAGGGGTTTTCAGGCAGTCAATGCAACACTGGAGCAGGGACGCTTCAAAGCGGAATGTTGCCTGAAGGGCCTGACGTTGAACGGCCAGCAGGTCTCACCGGATGCTGTGGTCAGGGATTATCAGGCAGCCAGGGCAAAACTGGAGCTGGCACGCTTTACAGCGGAATGTTGCCTGAGGGGCCTGACGTTGAATGGCCAGCCCGTCGCACCGGATGCCGTGGTTAAGAATTATCAGGCAGCCAGGGCAATACTGGAGCTGGCGCGCTTTAAGCAACAATGTTGCCTGAAGGGCCTGGCGTTAAATGGCCAGCCGGTCACCCCGGATGAGGTGGTCAGGGATTTCCCGGATAGTCCGGAAGGCAAACTGGGAATAGCGCGTTTTAAGCAATACTGTTACCTGAGGGGCATTGCATTGAATGGTCAGCAGGTTACATCGAATGAGGTGGTCAGGGGTTATCTGGCAGTCAAGGCAACACTGGACCTGGCACGCTTTAAGGAACAATGCTGCCTGAAGGGGCTGCTATTAAATGGCCAGCAGGTTACCCCGAAAGAGGTGGTTAAGGGGTTTCAGGCAGCCAGAGCGACACTGGAGCTGGCGCGCTTTAAAGCGGAATGTTGCCTGAGGGGCCTGCCATTGGGCGGCCAACAGGTCTCAACGAAAGCGGTGGTCTCTGCTTATCAGGCAGCTTCAGCAGTACTGGAGCTGGCGCGCTTCAAAGAGGAATGTTGTCTGAGAGGCCTGACATTAAATGGCAAGCTGATTACAACGGACGAAGTGGTCAGGGGGTTCCCGGAAAGCCCCGAGGGCAAACTGAGATTAGTGCGCTTTAAGGAAGAATGTTGCCTGAGGGGCCTGACCTTGAATGGTCAGCAGGTCTCACCGGATGCAGTAGTTAAGGGTTATGAGGCAACCGGGGCTGTGCTGGAGCTGGCGCGCTTCAAAGCGCATTGTTGCCTGAAGGGCATGCTGTTGAATGGTCAGCCGGTCACACCGGATTCGGTGGTTAAGGCTTGTGAGTGCGGCGGTTGGTTACTTCAAAAAGCCATTTTTTATGCTCAGCTGGCATTGAATGCCAGGGAATTGGACATTACCTGTCCGTATGACCAGGAAGTATTGGCAGCGTTTAATGAAGTACCCGGTAATCATTGTTCAAAGCAAACCAGGTATCTGATGCTAAGGCTGCAACAATCTCAGCGGGACCATGAAACCGGTGAAGCCCGGAGTTTGCTGCAAGAGGCCTGGCAAATTTTGAACAGCGTATCGGTCAAAGGTGCAGAGGAACTTCGACTGGAATGTGTATTGACATTCATGGCTATGTATTATGGGCTGCCAATCAATCACCAGAAAGTGTCAGCAGAGCAGGTATTGCAATCCATCAAAACCCTGAGAAGTTCAGTTCAGACTTTACGCCTGCATTTCTTCTTCATGGCACACTGCTGCATCACGAAACAACCTGTAGATGGACAGGTAATCCATGAGGAACAGGTTCTGGAGTGTCTGCACAGTTTTTCTAAAGGTAGCAAAATGTCCCATGCTTTAGGCTGCTGGTTTGAACAGTCCGGCCCCGAAGCCAATGTTATGGATGAGATACTGTTGCTTCGGGAAAATACCATAGCCCTCGACAGTGATTGGCAGCTGTGAGCTGAGTGGTCGACCAGCGTCTGACGTGACAACTCTGTTAAGAAGCCAAACCAGAAGAATTTAACCCTGGAGCCTGATATGAATCGTGTTAGAGGTGTCTTTCATCTGCCCCGTGAGACTGTCAACCCGGATCCCGTTCATGAACCTCATGATAAGGTCCCGGCGGTACCTGAATTCACTGAGGCGGCGAGCAGGTTTCTGAATTCGGCAGAGATAGACGAGTTCGTTGGCAACGCCAGGTCCGTTGCGGCCGAGTTGCTTGCTCCCGATGGTTCCCTGGTGGATAGCTGGAACCTGCCCCATCAGCTTAACCCGTTTCATATTGCCTGCCTGGCGAAGAATAACGAGCTGTTGGAAGCCGCGCTTGAAGCCCCTCAATGGTGGAACATGATTGATCAATGCACCGCTGTCATTGATGTGAATGAACTGGCCGTTACTGCGGGTGATAAGAAAATGCCAGTCATGAACGGTGACCCTCCATTGCATTTTGCCCTGTCTAATGGCTGGAATGCCGGGGCTATAAGACTCATTAACGCACTTCTCAGCGCCGGAAAAATTGCCGATACGGTGAATAACACCGGCATTAGTACATTAAGCCTGGCTGCGGCCAGGAGCAACCTTAATGTAGTATCCGAGCTTTGTGATTATCTCTGTCATGAATTTCGCCAACTTTACTCCCAACGCTTTCTGATGCACCGCACAAACAATCAAAGCAATCTGCTGCATCACGCTGCACAGCAGCCAGATCCGGAGGTCTTTGAGTTTCTGCTGAAAGAGCAGCTTGCGGGTACTGGACGATCAACACTGCATCAGCCGGATGAGAGCGGGAAGACTCCGGTTGACCTGATTAAGGATTTATTGCTTGAAAGGCGCAGAATTGCCTTGAATGAAGCTGACAATTCCATGATGGCAGTTTACGCAAAGCGGCGAAAAATTGATTCGCTCCTGGCATTGTCAGACTATAAGAAGCAATTGGATAGCAATGATAGCCTGACGCGGAAATACTTTAAGGATTGCGGCTATCCTGATGGTCCATGGCAAAAGTTTTATATGGAGAATATTCTCGAGGCTGAACAGTTGCAGGCTCAATCCTCCTGGAATTCCAGCTGGTCAACCCCCGGGACATCTGCTCTGATTTCTGAGCAGCCTATGAGCCACTAATCCAAAAAACGGTCCAGAAATAACTAACCTGATTTTCTCTGCCCGGCCCCGGGTTTGACGATCAGTCGTCTTCCTTTAATACACGACGATATGCTGTGAACTGATGACCAAACGTGTCAATGCCCTCCTGGCGAAATGCAGGAGCAAGGTGTGCCAGGTAGTGATCCAGCGCATCCTGCCCGGACACTCGATAGCGAATGGAAAAACCGGTTGAATAAGGTCGTGCTGTCAGCTGATCATCTACCGTCAGCTTCAGTATCTCCGCACTGTGAAACCCTTCGGCCTTCAGCACAGCATCAACATGTGGCTTTAGCCAGGCCCTGAACTCATCCACAATTTCATTATCCACCAGACAATTGACTTCATAGATAATCATGAACGCCCCCTTCTTAAATACTCATTTGCGAGTAATGGATAATAGTGGATAAATGGCAGAAAGGCAGAAGGTCAGACTTTTCGCACAATATTTAAACCATGCCGGATGGGCAGCAGCACACTCTCAAGGTTTGGGTGCTGATAAATGTAACGATTCAGATCGGCAATCACCTGATCACGCTCCTCCTGAGGGTCAAGCACCTTCCCTTTCCAGAGGGCATCATCAATCACCACAAGCCCGTGAGGGTTCAGCATGGGCAGTACCAGCTCCAGATAATCGCGGTACTTCTTCTTGTCTGCATCAAGAAACACCAGGTCCAGTTTTTCCGCTGTTAATTCCGGGATAGTATCCAGCGCCCTGCCAAAGAGCACTTTGACTTTATGACCATGGGGAGACCGGTCAAAAAACTCTTGTCCAATGGCAATGGACCGTGGGTTGGTTTCACAGGCATACACCACGCCATCATCGGGCAAACCTTCTGCCATGGATAGCGCTGCGTAGCCGGTAAACATACCAATTTCCAGCACGGTTTTACTGCGGCTGATCTTAACCAGCATTTTCAGGGTCTGCCCTACCAGCCGACCGGAGAGGTTAACGGGGTAACGGGTTCTGTCCACCGTGGCCTGAGCCAGCTCGGCCAGAAGCGGAGACTCACCGGACGTCATCGTCTGGCAATAGTTTTCTATTGCTGGATCAACCATCCAATCCATGCACTGTACCTTTCTTAATAAAAGAACCTTGATAAAAAGGGCACTCTCCATGAAGATGAGGCCACAATTTATAAAGCGTTAAAGAAATCAGCGGCGAATTTTAAGCGAGGGAGCCATGACAGAAAAGCCCGTTATTGAGATAGAGTACTGCAGTCAATGCCAATGGCTGTTGCGTTCTGCCTGGCTGGCACAGGAGCTGTTAAGTACCTTCAGTACTGATATAGGGGAAGTTCGGTTAAAGCCGGGAACAGGGGGCATCTTCATCATCAGGCTCAATGGCGAAGAGATCTGGGAACGGAAAAAGAATGGCGGTTTTCCTCAACCCAAGGAAATCAAACAGAAAGTCAGGGACGTGATTGCCCCTGAAAGAGATCTTGGCCACAACGACCGTTGAGGGAGGTCAGATTCATCTAACCTCACCTCTGGAAACTCTAAGATAAACCCTAAACCCAGGCGCTCTCTTTCTTGCGGATTTTCAACATCGGCAGGAACAAACCAAGCAGAATACCCAGTAATATTGTGCCACCACCAAAGAGATACCAGCGCAGGCTGGTGTCTCTGAGCAGCTGACGATTTTCCGCCTGCAGCACCTGCAACTGGTTTTTCAGCCGTTCGTTTTCCTCAACCAGCTGCTGGTTACGACGATCTATCGCCAGGGGCTCAGCAGAAATATCCTGAAGTCGTTTCAGCTCCACCTGCTGGCGATCCAGTTTATTATCCGCCTTGTTGAGTTCGGAGGTTACCTCTTGCAGCTGACCATCCCGTTCAATCAGGCGTTTTTCCAGCGCTTTATTGTCCGCCGCCATTTTTCTGGCCCGATCCAGGGCCGCAGGTAACTGGCGAAAAGCCGGTGGGTTGGTCATCAGGTATTGTGTCGGTACATAACCTTCCTGATCACCGTATTTCACTTTACTGAAGCCCTTGCCGGAATTTTCTTCCAGCAGTACCAGCGAAGTGCCGGTCTTCAGTCCACGGTGCAGAATCCGGTATTCATTACCGGGTCCGCTGCGCATGGGCACATAGGTAATATCAGTGATATATCGTGTCTCTGCACAGACCTGCCCGATCCATAACAACCCGAACAGAACAGCCAGCCAATGTTTTTGCATTTTCACAGGTATCAGCATCTCAAATCACGGCAGAACTTTTTTAAATGGCTTAACGATAACCTGTCGATAAACGCCAGCCTCAATATAGGGATCTGCATCTGCCCAGGCCTGGGCTTCGGTTAAGCTGGCAAATTCGGCAACCACCAGACTCCCGGTAAAACCAGCCTCTCCCGGATCATTGCTGTCTATGGCAGGACAGGGACCGGCCAGCACCAGCTGCCCTTTATCCTTTAATTGCTGAAGCCGCTCAAGGTGTGCGGGGCGCGCCTTCATTCGCAAGGGCAGGCTATTATCGACATCTTCACTGAAAATAGCGTAGAGCATTTATTTCTCCTCAGTCTGAATATGTTTTGAAATCACCAGAAACTGACCAATCACAAACAGGAATGTCAAAATAAGGCTGCCAAACACTTTGAAGTCCACCCAGATATCGTGGAAGGTAAACGCCACAAAAAGGTTGGCCGCCCCCAGAAGAATAAAAAATACCACCCAGCTGATGTTCATCTTGAGCCAGATATTGTCCGGCAGTGTCAGGGCGTGTCCCATCATCCGCTCCAGCAGGGTCTTTTCACCAATAAACTGACTGCCCAGAAAAGCAACCGCAAAGATCCAGTTGACGATTGGGGTTTTCCACTTCAAAAAAGCTTCATCGTGAAACGTCAGTGTCATGCCCCCAAACAGCATAACCGCCGCGAGCGTAACCACATGGCTTTTTTCCAGCGCACGGTTTTTCAGATACAGGCTGCCGTACACCAGAACGGAAGCAACCATCAGCACCAGAGTTGCGCTGAACGGTCCACCCAGTTCAAAGTCATTTGCCCCCAGACTGACCGTTCTCGGGTCCATTTTATAGACGACAAAGAAAAGAATCAGAGGAATAAAGTCAATTATTTGCTTCATATTTGGCCAATCAGAGTAGAATAGGAGGCACCAATCAGGAGGCTGTCCGAGAATAGCGCCCGTAGCGAGGACGGCAGAAAATTGAGGATAAAAATTCGGTTTTGTGAGGTGAATAGCGGGGCTATTTGCCGAACAAAAGCGGATTTTTAGACCAATTTGCTGCCGCCACAGTAGGGCAGTCTATTCTCGGACAGCCTCCTAGTCACCCCGTTAGTAAATAACGGTCAGGGAGTTTGAGCCTGCTGGCAATAACAGTCAAACTACATAATAAACTAATTGAATTTCAGGGTAAGAGGCAATTTTGATTTCCATTGATTTACACAGCCACACCACCGCTTCTGATGGAACTCTTGACCCAGTTGAACTCTACCTCCGGGCTCAGGAACGACAGGTCCATACCCTGGCCATTACCGATCATGACACCGTTGCTGCCCATTACTTCCTCAGAGACCACCAGCCTGAGGGGGATATTCGATTAATCACCGGCATTGAGCTCTCCACTACCTGGTCGGGTGCTGAAATTCATATTGTCGGTTTGAATTTCTCCCTTGATCACCAGGACCTGGAGCTGGTCATAAAAGCCCAGGGCGAGTCCCGCAGAAAACGCTCACATCATATTGCCGAACGGCTGGCCCGCCGTTTGCCAGAATGGAATGCCGATCAGATTTTCCGCAAAGTCCTTGAGGTTGCGGTTGAACAACAGCAAAACAGCCATCATGGCTTTATGCTGAAACCGGACGACGTGCAGATTGGGCGGCCACACTTTGCCCGCTGGCTGATCAGTGAAGCACGATGCCATGATATGGATGCTGCGTTTCGCAAGTACCTCGATAACAGCAAAATTGGCAACCTTAAAGCCTTCTGGCCAAAGATGAGTCAGGGCGTTGCCTGGATCCGGGCACTGGGAGGAACGGCCGTTCTTGCCCACCCCGGAAAATACCGGATGACCGCCACCAGACTCCGGGCTCTGATCAAAGACTTTACCCTGGCAGGCGGGCACGCCATGGAGGTTCAAGGCTCTAACCACCCACACAGTCAGGTAGAGCAAATGGCACGCTATTGCCGGGAGTTTAACCTGATGGCATCACAGGGCAGCGATTTTCATAACCCGGACTACCCGTGGGTTGATATTGGTCGACTGCCTCCCTCTCTCCCTGCCAACCTGAAACCGGTTTGGGATATCTGGACATAGCACCTGCTGTGGCCGGGGAAGAAGGTGAAATCATTACCGTGTTGTCTGGGTAACACCCGTGAGTAATCACAAACAGAAATGTGAGCCCCACTGGCCAGCTCTTCTTTCCTGCTGACCTCAGTGTTATGATGCGCCACCGCTTTTGCGCAATCACCACCGTGCTCTTTCGCTGAAGCATCACTCTTTCGGCTGAAGGCTATTTTTTTAGCTAAAGACCCTTTTCTTGCTGAAGGCTCTACTA
>NZ_JBLYNS010000122.1:0-15805 GCF_049310205.1 Endozoicomonas sp. ALC013
CAGGTGCTGAGACTGTTGCTTGGGGAGCTGGCTTTTGTGGCGGTGCTGGTGGCGCTTCCCGGCGTCTTGATTGGCTGGTTGCTTCAGGAAGGGATTGTCCAGTTGCTCAGAGGGGTATTGCCCGCCTGGCTGCCCGCAGCGGGCATCATGCCGATGGTGATTGGTGGGCTCACCGGGGTGATTACCCTGGCCGGCTTTGGGCTTGCGCCACTGTTACGGCTGCAGGACGTTTCGCCACTGAGAGTCTTAAGACGTGACCTGTCGCCTGCGCCTGCCGCTTCCTGGCTGGTATACGGTTTCTCGTTAATGGCGGTGTTTCTGCTGCTCTGGTATCACACCGGCGAGGTGGTGATGGCGCTGATTCTGGCCGTGGCTTCGGGGGCGGTGCTGATGATGATCTCCCTGGGCGTGCAATTGCTGCTTACCCACCTGGGCAATCGTCAGAGGCTTGCCGCCCTGCCGGTGTTCTGGCGTCCCGGGGCCAGCAGAATTATCCAGGGTAAAGGCAAGACCTCGGCCCAGCTTCTGGCATTTACCCTGACCTTTATGGCCATGGCGGTGGTGCTGCTACTGCGCACCGATCTGCTTGATCGCTGGCAGAATGAGTTGCCGGACGAGACACCCAACTACTTTGCCATGAATATCCAGCCGTCTGAAGTTGACGCATACTCCGAGTTTCTGACCATTAATGATGTGGATACCAGTCAGCTCTATCCGATTATCCGTGGTCGTCTGGTTCGCATTAATGATGTGCCCGTCAGGGAGGCAGTAACCAAAGAGCAGGAGAACCATAACGCCCTGAACCGTGAATTGAACATGACCTGGTCAGAAACGTTGCCGGAAAGTAACCGGATTGAACAGGGCGAATGGTGGGAACCCGGCAGCAATGAAGGGCTTTCCATTGAGGCAGAAATTGCTGAAAACCTGGGTATTGATCTGGGTGACCGGCTGACGTTTATGGTGTCAGGCAATGAGTTTACCGAAACGGTGAGCAGTATTCGTTCGGTCCAGTGGGAGTCTTTCCGGCCTAATTTTTACATGATTTTTCCTGAGGCCGTTTTACAGAATCTGTCGGCTACCTGGTTGAACAGCTTCTATCTGGATGCAGAGGATAAACTGCTGCTCAATGGTTTGGTCACTCAGTTTCCCACCATGACCTTGCTGGACCTGGATGCTGTGATTAGCCAGGTTAAGAAGATGCTGGCGCAATCAACCATTGCTGTCGAAGCAATGCTGGCGGCACTGCTATTGGCAGGGTTGCTGGTGATGATGTCCGTGATTGAATCCAGCATTGATGAACGCCTGCACGAAGGCGCATTGATTCGCTCACTCGGAGGAACCCGTCGTCAGCTCTTGATCATGCAGATCGGCGAGTTTGTTCTGTTCGGTGTTCTGGCGGGTTTACTGGCAGCCTGCGGTACCGAGCTTGCCAGCTATTTGCTCAATACCCGGGTTTTCCAGTTGCGTTGGGAACCTGCCTGGTTTATCTGGTGTGCATTACCCCTGTTTGGTGCCGCTGTTCTGGGTATTGCCGGATGGTTGGGGATTCGCCGGGTCATCAGCCAGTCTCCTGCAAATATTTTGCAGGAGGTGTGAGCCAAATTGCATCTGCACAAAAAATGAACAGGCATTGTTTTGCCCAGTAACCGTAAGGGATAAAAGGATTTATCCACAGCTCATTCAGGGAGTTGATCAGGGAAACTGTGGAAATCTGTTCACTATCTGGATTAACCTGAAGAAAACACTACCTCAGGGAAGGAGGTTACTATGGCGTGGGTAATGGATGGCGATGTCAAAGGGCTCAGTGGACCGTTCGCACGGGAAGACAGTATGGAAGGAGTGGCGACGGCGGTCTCTGCCGATTCGCTGCCCATTGAGGATGAATCCTACCTCTGCCTGTTATGCCTGCGGGACAGTACTGAGCGGATCATCATGCTCTACTTTAATTACATCAAGTTGCGCCAGGAAATATCAAGAGACACGCCTGCCGTGCTGATCGGCATGCTGATGGTCATGCAGGAAAAACACAAGGGTCTGCAGGAGAAGCTGCTGCATTACTACCCGGGATACATGGCCGCTGGAAAATGGCACGATCGGGATGAGCAAAATGAATGCCTGGGGTATCTCAGTGAAGATAACCGGCAATCCTTACAGCAGATCTGTCTGACCGAGATGAAGATGATGATATTGATATCACAGATGATGGAACGCTGAGGATTTGTCCCAGAATAACTTGATCATTTTACTCTCTGGGAAAAGGTCGCCACCCGCTGCCCGTAAAAGCGCAAGCGGTTTCAGCTTTTCGGGTAGCGGGTAGCGTCTGTAGAAGTGTTGAAGTTATTTCAGGGCCGTTCCTAACCAGTGTATGGTTTCAATGAGTTTGACGTGTACAATCTCCGTTCACCCTGAGCGGAGTCGAAGGGTGCTTGGCACGATCTATCAGAGTCCTGAGTTTCCACCCTTCGACAGGCTCAGGATGAACGGAGCGTACGGGTATTAACGCTTTTCTGCACTAGACATTGACAGGTTGCGCACAGGTTTATGTGGATAACCTGTGCGCTACCTGTATAAGTCCTGTTGCCAGTTATGAATAAGTTTATTTGTGTATAAGCAGGTGTGGACAAACCGAAAACAACAGTCAGGCAGGAGAACCCAGAAGATCAAAACAAGTGGATTAACGGGGCGGTTAATCGTGGCCCCCTGAACCATTCGCTTTCTCAGAGGATTTATCACCATCCGTTTTGGAGCGCAGGAGTTTTTTAAACTGCTCTGCCAGATCCGTCTGCCCTTTGATCTGACTTCTTTCGACGACCGGGGCATCAAAATCTTTCAGCAGCGTGATTTGGTTAGGTGTGATGCCAATAAGAAGATCTTTGCCACTCACCCGAACCAGAGTCAGGCGTGACTGATTCGTTAGAGGCGCACTGGATAATAACTCGATATCTTTGCCCATGGCCGGCAGTTTGGGGTTAAGCCGCTTGACCAGCCAGGCCAACGCAAAAATCAGGCTGACCACCATCAGCATGGGCATGACAACCTGAAACAGATCCAGTTCACTGACCGGATTGGCAGGCTCTGCTGTCTCAGCCATCAAGCTGGCGGGCAGAAATAACAGGAAAGCGTAATATTTGCATAATTGTCTCATGCTAATGACTATAAAGCTCTCCCGGCTCAGAGTGCAAGCTTCTGATTTGGTTTATATTCTGCGCAATGGTGAAATCCCCTGCTGCTCATTGGCTCATCTTATTAAATCAGTGATTTTAAATGGATTGTCCAGACGTGGATCAATTGACTCCTGATATTCAGATAGTCTTTAAATATCAATAGATTAATAGTACCAGGGGATTTACTACCCTGGTATTTTTATCTCTTTAATGAACTATTGTCCTCAATATTGATCAAAAGAAGTAATTAGAAAATCATTCGAACCTAATCAGGCTTAAGATATGATTTCTTAACGAATGCAATGACTGTTGCTTGAAGTAAGCGAAACAATGAATCCTTGTGGAATACAGGAAATCCATAAGCTGATTAAAACCCCATACGGTTAAAAAATCTTTCCAGAGTATTTAAGGAGTAAAAAATGGATAATAAGGTTGGGAATAAAGGTTATGGAACAACAAGTTCTTCTCCTGGTGTTGGCCCCTCTGAATCTGCAAGGCGCAGGCATGAAACGGGTACTCATGAAAGATATAAACATCACGCTAAAAATGATGGCACAGAACAACCTGCTCCCTCGCGGCAATTCGCAGGTCGTCCCTGTTCAACAAGGCTGGCGCGGCCTTACGGAGTTTCAGGCAGCACGGGGCCCGGTTCTGTAATCGGCGATATTTCAGGACCTCGACTTGCACCAAAAACCTCTGCTTATTCAATAAGCCAACTGGCTGCAGTTACCCAGTTATCTCCACCCCACAACCGAAGTTCTGCCACTGACTCCTCTGCAAAGTCTTTGAGTGATATTGCCAGGGTATGTTGTGAAATCTTCCATAAAGAAATTTACCCAAGACTCCAATTTATGAATGATGTAATTGAACAGGATGTTCTTAAGGCTGTGTCGACACTGCAAAACTCAGTCACAGTCATGCAGCATTTAAAGGCGTTGAAACCTGATACGAAATTAGATATCGAACACAAACGGGCCCTCGAAGAGGTGGCCACAGCATACCTGACTATGCCAGTTGCCGGGACGACCAATTCTGAAACGGGTTCAAGAGCAAAGAAGTCTGAGTCAACAGTTGAGGGGAATTGGCAAAAATACTCACCCAGGTACGACCTGCGAGCTCAAACCGCTGCCAATAGACCGGGACAATCAGAGGCAACAAACGCTCCTCAACCACCGAAAGTAAAAATTAAACGCCCGGTACTTACCCGATCCAGGCAATCACCGGGTATGGGAACTCAAAGAGAAATACAGGATGCCCGGTCAGATCGGTTTAAACCACAAGCTCGGCAATGTGTGCCCATTCCACCGACTAAAAATAAGCAAGATCGGCCACTGACACCGGTTGCAGATCCATCTGATGATGCTTTCCTGGGTCTGAGTGGTGAGGATCTGACTAAATCTCTCTTGTTTGACATCAGGATTGGCCGGGCGGCTGCCAATTCGATAAAGCATGCCAGTCAGCCTGAAGAACTGCCTCCAAAGATCAGTTCACAAAATGTTGTTGCCACTTCCGCTTTGGCAGAAGGCCTGAATTTGCCGAAAGCCCCAGATCCTGGTGGAGCAAGGCGGAAGCATCTAATGCCGGGAGTGGGCAGCAGGCCTCTGGCACCGGTAACCACGGCAAGGTCCGATGCTGCCTTGACAAACGTTCCACACAGTCCTGCCCAGCGGGTAACTCAGTGTTCACCGGAGCCTGACTCTAGACATTCGGGGCGTGCAACTGAAGACCAGATAGTACAAATAGCCCGAAATCTTGGAGCTAATGACCCGGATGAGGAGACTCGTAAAAAAATTATCGACATAATTAATTCATCAGACCTGGACCAGCATACTATCGAAAAAGCTGCTGGACGCCGATGGGAACAGGGTACACCGGAGGCTTTGCTGTTATTGCAAACGGAGTACGCCTGCCGGGAAACAAGCCCGCCCGCAGGCCCTTCTGTTAAGGCTGGGCACGGTTCAGCCTTAGCAGCAGCATCTAATGCTGATAGACCTGAGAACTCTATTTCTGATTCCAATATGTCAAATCAAGTCATAGAAGCGGTTGGAGGTCATCACCCCATTGCCCCTGACTCCAGGCACTCTGAGGAAGATGAAGGCGGTTACGACTTAAGTGAGGCTATTTGGGAGGCAATGAATGAAGAGGTAGGTGTTCCTTCATCTGGTCACAGCTCAGGTACATCTAGTCCAGGTAGTTCATCTAGTTCATCCAGTTCATGGCATTTCGTAGACACTAAACCAGATGGGCATGGTGGTACTGGATATCTTATCCGCGCCGAAACTCAAGCTACCCATTGGCCGGACCATCCGCAAAGACAGGCAGCGGAGCCTTGGGTCGCCCTGGGCATGAATGACCCGACTCCCTCTCTGGTATTTGATTTAAATAATCAAAAGATTGATACGTCAGCGCTGCCTGATCAATCCGAGAATACCAGAATCACTGAGGCGCAAATCCCGAAAATAATGAAACAATTTAAAAAGTCAATTCCTATGGATGCCGCTACCGAGGAAAAGATATGGCGCAATATTGGTACTATAGAACTGACTACCACGGAGGTTAAGGCAGCCATTCATGGTGGTAGAGATTCACTTTGTATTATTCTGGCAAAATGTCTTCAGGGGCCATCATTACCACAACAAGCAGTCTCTCATACCGACGGACGTAACACTCATCCAGGTGAAGCAACGGTAAGACCAGCAGGCATTCAAGCAAGAAACAATAACTGTAGCCTTGCATCCTTCTTTATGTGTCTTTCACATGATGGCGTGCTGGATACCTTGATTAGTGATGCCAATCATAGAATTGAAACACTTCAACATTCAAGGAAATTTAATGATGCCAGATCCCTGGAAAGTCTAGTTAGACTACTGAAGAAATTCAATACTGGTGGCAATACTGATAAATATATTCCAAATAATGAACTTGATAAGATCAGATCACACTTTAGCCTGGGAGCAATCGAATTGAAGAGTGAAGCTATCGATTTTGCTTTCAATAAAGGGGGGCTTGTAAGGCTTGTGGTTGAATCGGAATTTATCGATGGCACAAAATTAATAAATGATAATAAAAAAGCGGCAATTTCATTAGCAATATCAGCAGTTCCAAAACATGGTTCATTATACGCTACGGTTATCTCTCTTCCTGATTCATCTACAGGTTGTATGGTTCTCAAAGGCACTTCTCTGGTTGCAGGTCAACAGATAACTAAAGCTGATCTTAAGGATTTGAAATTTGTACCCTTTGGAGAACAACTGGAACACAATGAGCTTATTAACAGGATGCTCAGTGAAATCTATGGGTATTTGAATACTGAAGCCGAGCCGTTACAAAGTATATCGCAATTAGAGCGTGTACCCATGTCACTCAAACAAAAAGTCACCTTGATTGAGATGTCTCATGATCGTAAAGAATTAGAAAAAACTACCAGAAAAGCACCAAATTTTAATACTGCCATAAAGGAGGAAGAAGTTCCTGGAAATTTAAAACTCAAAAAAAGGGAAACCAAACCTCACGAGTACAACAGGAATACTATCGGACAGACTATTGAATATTATCATAATGAAAATGACATCCTGAGTTTAAAGCTGACGAAGGAGCACCATCATGCACATAAGGGTGTAATCCGCAAGAATTTTGAGTACTTTGATAAGGACGGGAATCTGTCCGAGAAAATCATCCTTGGAATGGATAAACACTGTCTGCTTGATACTCCTTTCGTTCGTTCCAGAGAGTCAGAAAAAGTTGAAAATGGAGAAAGAATCAAAGTTGAAGAAGTGCTGACTGGATATTCACAAAACACTCCACATTCAGGAAATGTAGTAACAACGAAAATAAAGAGAGCGGATAACTTTCAAGATTTGATCGATATCTTTATTGATGGCTTGAAAGGTAAATACAGTAACGGTGCTTTAAAGGCACTTTTACCGGAGGGAAAAGATGATTGTCCGGAAGTCATATTCATGGTCATACCTAATGAGGGTAAACACAAAAGGTGTAAATTAGACTGGCAAAAGGATGTTAGCCTGCCCACGTTACAAGGTGACAAAAAAGTCACTTATGGAGCCGATGCCATGGTTACGATTGCTGAAAGCCACTTTTTAGCCTGGCTAAGAGATCGTAAAAACGGGCTGCTTCACTACACGGACTCCATGGGCGATAGTGAAGACAATGTTACGATTCCTGTGGTGGTTACGATGCCGGATCAGAATACAGAAGCCGCGCTACAAATTGCTGATCAAAAGGTCAATGGCATTCATAGACACTTCAGAGAAGCCGAAGGAAAGCTAAAAGTGCTTGATAGCCAGATGGCTTTGGTGATGTTAAAGCGAAAAGATTAAAGAACGCTGAGCCATTTAATAAATGGCTCTTTTTTTGCTCCCTTTTCAGATTTTTGCGGCGTCTGCCCACTGCTCAATGTCAGGCTCAAGGTAAGCATGCTCCAGCGCTTCGATAGCCCAGTCCTGTCTTTCCGATAATTTTCTTAGCAGTCGAAGAGAAACCACCTGAACGGCGGGTATCTGGCTCCAGATACTTTTAGTCAGGCATCGCCAGTGGTTGGGTTCCAGACGTTTTGGCTGCTCCAGTTGCGTTTTACAGGTTTCACAGAGCATCAGACAGTGGTCGTGATCTGGCTCACCGGGTACAGGCTCTACCTCATGAATGGACAGTGGAACGCCGGACGCTTCACACAGTTCACATTTCGATTTTGCCCGCCGTGCCAGGTCCTTTCCCAGCATACTCAGGGCACTCTGTCGCTCCTGATGCTTTAGTAGCCCTTTGGCCATGGTTTATCCTCCAAAAATTTCTTTATCGTTACATCGTGACCGCTTGCAGTCTCTGGATAATCAGACAATGATAAGTTGATTGATATCTGGCTGGCTGCGAGCTTATGACTCTGAATGTGAACAGGGTAAAAACTGTGAACAGGGATGACTGGTTAATTCCTGTGGATTATCTGGTAATTCATTATACAGCGGTAGACCTGAAAGATACGCTGGACATTTTTATGAACCCTGAGTCCTGTGCGTCTGCACATCTGGTGATCGATACGGATGGTGAGATTTATGAACTGGTTGACTGTCTGGATGGCCATGTCTATCGCGGTTGGCATGCGGGGGTTAGTGAGTGGGAAGGCGTTCAGGGGTTCAATGACTGTTCTATTGGCATCGAGCTGGTGAATTATAACGGTAATGTATTCCCGTTTACCGAAGCACAGTACCGGTCGTTGCAGCAGGTGATGGCCAGGTTCAAAGAACACTACCCTGATTTGCGCGACCCTGAGAGGGTGCTTGGTCATGAGCATATTGCCGGCTTTCGTGGCAAAGCTGACCCCGGCATACTGTTTGACTGGCCCCGTTTTTACCGAGAGAACTACCCGGGGCCAGAGGCCCCCTGCCGTCCTGCGCTATGCCCGAAAGCACTGCAAGAGAGTTTGCTGCAACTGCAAAAGAGTGAGCCTGAATCGCAAACAGAAAAAAGCCAGTTCTGGCGTTCGGTCAGTTTGCTGACAGAAACGACCATTCGTCTTATTGCAGAGGCTAAGACAGGCTCTTGATGCATCAGTCAAGACTATGTTGATCCTAGGAGGCTGACCGAGAATAGACTGCCCTACTGCGGTGGCAGCAAATTGAGGGCAAAAAGTCGGAAATTTTCTGCCATCCTCGCTACGGGCGCTATTCTCGGTCAGCCTCCTAGACCCAGAAGCTGCTCTCCAACGGGCGTCAGTTTAGCGGGCTCTCCGGGTTCCGGGTCCTGTTGATACGGAAAGTTACGCCAGCGCTCAGGCGCTCTTTTATCACGCCATAGCTGAATACGCTCTTCCCGATTATCTTCGGTACCCGCCGGGAACATGGAGATATATTGGGTCAGGCGTGGCTTTGAATGGTGGTTCAGGCTGCTGGCATGGGGCAGGCGTGAGTCCCAGAGAATGAAGGTTCCGGCCTTGCCCGCCAGATGGACAATATCATGGCCTTTCAGCTCTTCATCGGTAAAGAGTAGAGAGTTGCGATCCAGTGTCGTTTGTTTCCCGGTGTAAAGGCTGGGAACACAACAGAATGCCCCCTGATTTTCCGCCGTATCCGTCAGGTAGAGAATCCCCTGGTATCTTGGCAGGAACACTTTTTCCGGATGGCTGTCCAGGTGGATCTGACTGTCGTCTTTCTTATCCGGGTGCTCCGGACGCCAGGGTGGTTTGAAGGAGGCTCGATCCAATCTTACCCAGAGATCGTCTGTCTTTAAAAGGTCAGCATACAATCGGTAGACAGGCTCATACTGGCGGATATCCCAGAATGCCTGATGATGATGAATGGGCACAATACCATTACTGCCCAGGTTTTTCCGGTACCAGGTTGTGGGATCATCCAGTTCAACCTCCAGAAAGTCAGTAATGGCTTTGATAACGGGCTGGAGTAACTGCCCGGGCACCAGGTCAGGAACGATGATGTAACCTTTTTCCTGCAGTTCGCTTTGATCAATCATTACTCAGGTCCCTTATTTATTGGCTTATTGCGGAACGTTTTCAGTGCAGCGTTGACTCCAGTGTCTGAGCCTCATCAAACTCTGAAGGCAGGCTGTCATCAAGGCTATCCAGCAAGGCCATAACTGTTTGGCGGATAATATCCGTGTTCTTGTTCAGCTCATGGTATTTGACAATGCTGATCAGCATTTGTGCCAGGGGATAAATCCGAAGATGGTTTTTAATATCGGCTGGGGATATTTTTCCTGTTGCCCCTTCAACGTAGTCATTGGCACCCCGGGTAAACCCTTTGTGGGCTGACTCGAGAAGGTCCATCGTTGAGCGGTTATCGGCGCTGTCCATCAATGATTGGAGCAGGGTGTTCAATGGTTCTTCGTTGTTACGGGAATGGTTATGAGACATCTCTACAGCTCCTGTGAAGGTTCTGTAGAGACTAAAATTCCATTAATGGCGTTGGTATCCGTATATTTGCCAGTGTCATGATGATCAGTACCGTGTAAGCGCGAGTAATCAGGACATTCTCAGTAGTTAAGCGCGTTAAACGACTGGATGAAACTGCGGGCATGATGGGTTTCATGAGTGAACTGCCGCAGATTCAGGTTTTCATGAATGTAGGTTGGAAAATCCTGTAACGAGGTCTCTTTTTCCATATTGCAAAAACCCATGGACCAGTCCTGAAAGCTGCGGCAGGCCGCAGGCGCAGATATGATTTTGATGATATTGTGGTGGCGGCTATCTTTGCAGATTCCCTGATATACCTGCAGCACATGCTGTTTTGTTCCTTCCAGCATCTGCAGGAAATTACCGCCTTTGTACAACAGCATTCCGGTAATATCCAGGCTCAGGTTATTGTCTCTGCTTTCGTTCAGCAGAGCGAGCAGGCTGTCATTGTTCATCAGTTGACTGGCAGAACTGACATAAATCAGATAATAAAGTGATTGTTCCATTCACTGTAACCCTTAATCCATTACAATCATTACCCGGGCGTTCAGCCCTGTTAATTTTTTACCAGATTAACCTGACATTAAAAAGTGATAAAAAATGGCGAGGGCAACCGCTCTAACCAGGACACGGACTGCTTTGGAACAGATGTTATGATCCGTCCACAGACAACAGGCTTCTGGCGTACAACGTTTACACTCTGCCTTGGCTCCTTTATGGTGTTTGCCAATCTTTATATCAGCCAGCCTCTGTTGCCAATGCTGGCGTATAGTTTCCATTTGACGGCACTGGAAGCCAGCTTCAGTTTTACCATCACAGCGTTCATGCTGGGGTTTGCTCATGATATTAAAACGATTACGCCTGAAGAATAAGGCTGACCGCCGCCTGAAACTCGGGCACCTGTGGATATACAGTAATGAAGTGGATACGCAGACCACACCACTGAGCAGCTTTGCTGTGGGTGAGTGCGTACTGGTTGAAAACTCCTTTGGCAAGACGCTGGGTACGGCTTATGTGAACCCCAATAGCCTGATCTGTGCCCGCCTGGTCAGTCGGGAAGCTGACCGGCCACTGGATAAGGCGCTTTTGATTGATAAAATTAACGTTGCTCTCAGTCTGCGCGAGCGATTGTTTGAAAAGCCCTATTACCGGTTAGTTTATGGTGATAGTGACGGATTGCCCGGGCTGGTGGTTGACCGGTTTGATGAGGTACTGGTGGCGCAGATATCCACGGCGGGTATGGAGCAGGTTCGGGATGACGTTGTGGAAGCGTTAAACCAGGTTCTGAAATCTAAAGGTATTTTGTTCAAGAACCGTGGCAATGCCCGCAAGCTGGAAGACCTGCCGCAATATATTGAGGTCGCTTCCGGAGCGGTTCCGGAAGTGGTGGTGCTGGAAGAGAATGGCGTAAGCTTTCAGGCTCCGGTGATGGAAGGCCAGAAAACCGGGTGGTTTTATGATCACCGGCTCAATCGGGACCGCCTGCGGCATTATGTTAAAGGTAAACGGGTTCTGGATGTTTTCAGTTATGTGGGTGGCTGGGGCATTCAGGCGGCGGCTTTCGGGGCGGATAAAGTGACCTGCGTCGATGCGTCTGCCCTGGCATTGGAAAATGTTCATGCCAATGCGGAACTCAATGAGGTTCAGCATAAGGTGGACACTCTGCAAGGTGATGCCTTTGAAGCATTGAAGGCGTTGAAAGACAGCCAGGAACGGTTTGACCTGGTTATTGTTGATCCGCCCGCCTTTATTAAAAAGCGCAAAGATATGAAAGCTGGTGAACAGGCCTATCGTCGCATCAATGAGCTGGCTATGCGTTTACTGGAGAGGGATGGTTATCTGGTGGCAGCCTCCTGCTCAATGCATTTGCACCGGGATAATATGATTGATTTGCTACGGGCTGGCAGTCGTCATATTGACCGTAACCTGCAGATTCTGGATCAGGGGCACCAGGGACCGGATCATCCTGTGCACCCATGCATTCCGGAGACGGACTATATCAAAGCAATTTTTGCCCGGTTGACTGTTCAATAAATGGCCTTTAAGAGCCACTAACGAAAACTGATAACTGGCCAGCCATGGGCTTCTGCAAAGCTTTTGAGTTCCGGGTCGGGGTCGACAGCGACAGGGTTGTCGACCTTCTTCAGCAGCGGCAGGTCATTTTGAGAGTCGCTGTAGAAGTAGCTGCCAGCCATTGAGTGCTCCGGGTGCTGGTTGAGCCATTCCTGCAGGCGGAGTACTTTCCCCTGCTGATAGGTGGGGATTCCGGTAACGTTGCCAGTATAGCGGTTGTCGCTGATCTCCAGGTCAATGGCCAGCAGGGCATCTACCTTGAACTGGTCAGCAATGGGTTTGGTCACAAAGCGATTGGTGGCGGTGATGATCATAATATAATCACCACGCTGGCGGTGGTGTTCTATCCTGGCCAGTGCTTTATCCAACAGGATGGGGCTGATAACCTGTGCCATAAACTGACCATGCCAGGTTGCAAGCGCTTCCAGGGAGTATTGTGTTAATGGTTCAAGGCAAAAATCCAGATACTCCCGGATGTCCATAACCCCCTGTTGATACTGTTTATAAAAACGATGGTTACCTTCCCTGAAGCTTTCACTATCCACCAGGCCATTAGCGGCCATAAACTCTCCCCACAGGGCATCACTGTCGCCAGCAATGAGAGTATTGTCCAGATCAAAGATTGCCAGGGTCATTGTTACTCCGGTTTATTAGTCAGGCCGAGTGTTTCGGGATTATACAGGTTCTTTATCAACCCAAAAGCAATTACCCAATTCTGAATATTAAGTTTTTTGAATTTTTTATTACCAAGACTGTCTAATAGTTTTTTATCGATTGAGTTTTGTTATGGAAAGAAATAGTGGTGTATTACCGGGTACGCCATTTGGCCTGATGAATTATTATGATCACCGCAAAACCGTTCAGACTGATTCAGCTGTTTTTGGCCAACGTCAAGTATCAAACTGCCCCCCTGAAGCAAGAACAAATTATCTGGCTAATGCGAATAGTCAAGATCCGGGATATAGGATTAAGGAAGATCTGTTTAACCTGCTTGATGAGAATGGAGGGCGTTTAGCTCCGAAGCCAGCCCATTATTCGACTCCTCTGAGTCATTTAAATGCCCTGCAAGGCCAACAGACTCATGCGGTGCCGGTGACCGGGTTTTCTCCATCTACGCCTGTTACAACTTGTCTGGTGGATCAGCAAAGAGAGAGCCTCTCTTCTGTGTTTCTGCCAACTACCTGCATGATACCACAGCCGTTTGCAGAGCCTTATGTTCAAACAGTGGATAATAGCTTTAGCCATTTATGGAAGCAAAGGCAGGTATCCAACACAGGGCCTGAAACGGTGGATGGTTATTTAAGCAAACCCACCCCATCGGGAGATCATGTTGCATCAGCTCCTGTTTATTTGATGGAAAACCTGAGTATCGGTGAGCAATCTGGAGCAGTCAGTTTTCCGAACTTCTGGCCACTGGAAGCAGAAGCAAGTGCTGACCCTGTAAAAACACAGGATCTTGCACCTCCCCAGACACCTCATGCAAGTGAATCTGTCGCTTCGACCAACCGTGGTGAAGAAGTAATTACCGCTGCACATTTGGAGTCATCGGCGGCGGATGTACACAGTTCTCAACAACTTCCGGCTTTTTTAAGAAAAAAAATCCTGATTTCCCATTGGGGCTTATTGGAAAGGTATGCAAAGTCTCAGAAAGGAGGGAGCAGTCAATGGGCTAAAGCGTGGCAGAACGCCCTTGATTTTGCCTTGCAGTGCTCTGAGGAGGACTATCACTACAATTTAAATGTGGCGAAAGCTTTAACAAGACTCAAGTATATGGACCGGGCAAAAGAGATTTTGCTTGATCAGCTGGCTAAGTCTAATGATCAGAGATATCTTTTGGGTGTTAATAAACAGTTAGGATTCTTATTTTATAAAGAACAGAGCTACGTCACTTCCATAAAATATTATATGCATGGCTTTGTAGGCACGATGGATGTCCCTAATTATATTTACTCATTTATACATTCCGCAATGAAGCAAACTATTAGAATGTGTGATGACAAACAATTTGTAACCAATGCTGTTTGCTGGTTCAATTACCTGCAGCCAAAGACAAGAAAAAATAAAGTAGAGATCTCTAATTTTATCTTTCCACTCTATTATTCATCTATGTCTTCCTTAGAAGCTTCACAGACTTACACAGAGTATCTGGTGCCAGATCAGATGAAATGGGCCATTACCCGATGGAAAGATCTGGAATCCCTGGCTGCGAGCCTGAAGCCAGGAGATCCTAATTGGTTTGCGTCTTGGACTTGTGCCTTGAATTTTGCTTTGGAGTGTAAAAAGCTGAATTATCATTTCAACCTTAATGTAGCGATAGCATTAACCCGGTTGAATCAGCTGGATCTGGCCATCGACACTCTGTTCCAGCAGTTGTCTGTGCATGAATATGCAAATGAACACACGTACTTCATGGCCATAAATAAGCAACTGGGGTTTATCTTTTTCAGAAAAGGTGAGTATCTGGACTCTATTCATTACTATATGAATTGCTTTGATGGCTCAAGAGCTTTAGCCGACAAGACCTACCAGTATATAACCATCGCCATGCGCGCTTTCCAGGACGACGTGGACCCTGAATTCAGTCGTTCAGCAAATGACTGGTATAACCGGCTTTACTCACAATCAATGGAAGACAAACGGCTGTTCGGGAAGAAACGGACCTCTGTAACAAAGGCCCCCTTGTTACCTCTGGATTCTGCATCCGTGTAGTAGTGCAGTCTATACCGGATATTTTCGAACAGCCTTCTGGTACGTCATGTCAATGAGTTTGATAGTTCCAATCGCCATTCACCCTGAAGGTTTGCTGTATTGTATCCGTTTGTGAAACAATGCGTGATAAGTAATAGTTTAAGTGGCCACCGACAAGTGATTGCGTCTAAATCCTGTTGTTCTTTGAACAGTCAGCTTCATGCCCCGTTTTAGTGTGGGGTTATGATTATGTTCCTGGAAGTGGGGGGGTATTCGTACCATAGGATGGTGGCTCTAAGGTAGCCATATACGTGATTGACATCGATGGATTCAGGCCAAATGTAGGCATTATCCTGGCGAATCATCACGGTCAGTTATTGTGGGCTCGGCGGATCAGGCAGGATGCCTGGCAATTTCCCCAGGGTGGTATCAATGATGGGGAGACGCCGGAAGATGCCATGTACAGAGAGCTGTTTGAGGAGATAGGTCTTCATCCTGAAGATGTAGAAATCCTTGGCTGCACCCGGGGTTGGTTACGTTATCGTCTACCAAGACGTCTCGTCCGACGGGATCAGCAACCGCTGTGCATCGGGCAGAAGCAGAAATGGTTTTTGCTGCAGCTGCTGAGCAATGATGACCGTATTCGGGTTGACCACACGAGGTCTCCGGAATTTGATGGCTGGCGCTGGGTGAGTTACTGGTACCCTCTTGGTCAGGTGGTTTCTTTTAAACGGGAAGTCTACAGGCGGGCGCTGAAAGAGTTGGTACCCAGAATTGGGAAGTTACAGTCCAGAGGGGGGTGACAGGTTGCCATGAGCCTGTCGGACTTAAGCTTCCGTCCAGCCTCCCGGGCCCAATGGATATTTCTTTAAACCTGTGGGCTGCAATAACAGGAAAGATGTTAACAGGCAATATAATTTGCCATGGATTGCTATTGTACTGTTAAAGTAGTTGCAGCAAGTAT
>NZ_JBLYNS010000123.1:0-15698 GCF_049310205.1 Endozoicomonas sp. ALC013
ATCCTTCGCCCCCATTATTGATCGACAATATGATGATTAAAACCTCCGTACTGATAGCCAGTGCAGAATAGCGTTAATACCTATACACCCCGTTCATCCTGAGCGGAGTCGAAGGGTGATTGGTAAGATCTATCAGAGTCCGGAGTTTCCGCCTTTAGGCCCTATGGGTCCTTCGACAGGACGAACGGAGTGCGGAGGCACAACAACCCGTCAAAGCCATTGAAACCATGTACCAGGGCCTGTTGACGTTTCGTTGCCTGCTCGCAACGAAACGTCAACAGGCCCTGAGTTACTGGCTGTCAGGCTTATTTAATTTATTGTAAATCTCAACAGCCAGAAGATGCATTTCCGGCATGATTTGAAACATTAGCTGTAACTGTTGCAGCAATAAACGGGTTTCAGGCCGCTCGTCGGTTAATTCCGCTTTAGAAAAACGTCCACGACTTTGCACAGAGCCCCCTATCAACTGTTTCTCCAACAATTGCAGATGGTTATCCATGGACTGATATTGTGCCAGCAGCCCTTCGTGAAAAGAGTCTCCAGCCAACAGCATCCGGTGTGCCCCCAGAGTAGAGATATAACTCAGCATGGCATGGGAAAGGGTCAGGAAGCGAAAGCTCTCATCCTTTGCCCGCTGATAGCGGGCCGGTTCAGTCAGCATATTCATAATGGCGGCATTAAGCCGGGCATCCATATTGTGCGCATGACGACGCGCAAGACGATAGGCCAATGTATCCCGTTTACCCGTCTGGTACTGCGTCATAACCTGAGACAGATACTCTCGATGCCTGGCTATGGTCAATGCCATAATCCGATTCAGCCGCCGGGATTCCCAGTCAGGCAGAATAAACACAACCGCAGTGACGGCCAGCAGGCAGCCCAGCAGGGTATCCCCCAAGCGAGGCATAATCACAGCAAAGCCCAATCCCTGCTGGTTAAAACAAAACAACACCAGCAAGGTAATAAACGCTGTTGCCAGATCATAGCGTACGGTACGAAATGCAAAAAACAGAATTCCGCTGATCACCATCAGAACCAGCTGACCTTCCTGCCCCGGAAAAAGGTACAAAAGCGGTATGCCGGTCAGAAGCCCGGCAAGCGTGCCAACGACCCTCTGGGCAAGTTTCTGTCGCGTAGCGCTGTAGCTGGGCTGACAGACAAACAGGATAGTCAGCAGAACCCAGTAACCGGGTTGCAGGTGCAACCCCTGAATCAGCCCGTAACCCAGTGTCAGCGACGTTGCCAGACGAAGGCCATGTCGGAACAGAGGGCTGTCCAGGCGACACTCATGCCAGATACACAGCAGGTGAGCCTTGATTCCCCTGGGGTTGGAATCAGCCAATATGCGCTCGTCGGCGGATATGTCTGAGTCCGGGTGTCCTACAGATGATATTTGTAATTCCACTGTCGTCAGGTTTTTCAGCAGATATTCCAGCTGAACCAGCAGAGATCGCCACTGAGGATTTTCCTGTTGTTGCAGATATTTCAGCGACTGGCGCAGCTCATCAAGAACCGCTGCATTCTCGTTATCATGCAAATACTCCTGTCCCATGGCCAGAGACCGGGCGATGGCCCGGCATGCCTTAGCCTGAACTCGCAACATTTTCTGAAAGCGAAAAAGAATATCGCTGCGGGAAAAGTGCTCTGCCAGATCCTGATAACGATAATGAGAGGAACTCACCCGTTCATGGATATCCTGGGCAAGAAAGTATATGTGCAGGAAAGGCTGCGCGCTCACGTTGTCCTGTCGGCGGACTCTCTGGAGCAAAGAAGCCTTGGCCTGGTTCAGGGCATTGACAACACTGACATTTTTTCTGGCCAGCTCCAGACGCAGAGGCTGAGGGTTCATATTGGCGACGGGATCAAACAGCTGACTTTTACTGTCAAGATAACCCGCCAGCTCTTTGAATATATTGGCCAGGGATTGCTGCACCGGGCGATCAGGCCAGAGAATATGCCAGACCAGAGACAGCACACCATACCATAGCGCGCCACTGAGCAGCAGCTGCGGCTGCTCCCACAGGCTCTGGCTTGCCCCCGCACCCAGCATGGTGTAAACCGCCAGCAACAGCGAGGCAAAGGTCATACTGCTATACCTTGGCCCCATGGCACCGAGCATGGTAAATCCAAACGTCGAACTGCACAGCCCTAGCGCAAAAAGCAATGGATAATCAAACAGCAGCTCAATGGACAGTGATGCCAGCAGAAAACAGGCCAGCATCATGATCAGCGCTTTAATCCTTCCCCAGAGGTTGTCATCCACTTCAGCCAGGGCCGCGGCAATCACACCCAGTACCACAGGCGTGATGTCATCAGGTGATCCCCGATACCAGGCAGGCAAGGTAACGCCAGTCAGGGCAAAAAAGACTTTTACACTGTAATTAATCCGGTCGTTTGCCCAGTAATTGCGGAAAAAGTGGAAGATCTCAGGGAAGAACATGATGGTAAGCTGATTGCCGGACGATTGATCTAAAGTTTGTGAGCATACCCGAAAAACGCGTTGAGACTAAGTGACGATGGCCGTAACCGCAGAGCAACCACTTTTTAGGAGCGGTTTTATGGCGCTTCACTCAGCAACATCTAACAAAAAACCGGGAAAAATCACTCACCACCATTACTAAAAAAACATAAAACACTAAAAATATGCCATCAGAAAGGCAAAATTATAGAAAAACGCCTTATTTTCAGACTAAAAAACAACTAAATCATAAAAAACAGGAATTCATCCTGTTTTACCCTGGCCCTGTTTTTTTTTATTGACTGAACCCCGGTTTTACCAGAAATTAGCGCAGCAACACCAGTTCCTCTCTCTTGTAGACCAGCCTTTGTGAACGATGGTTTGCAGATGAGGAACGGCTGTTTGCTATTTGTCTTGACCGGCATTCAGAGCAGGCAGAGATGGAAGAGTATCCAGACTTCGAAGAAGAGTTTGAAAAAGCGGCCAAAGCTAAAAAGCGTTATCGCACCCGCCAGGCCGACTATGAGAAAAAACGGTCGAAAGCGGAGCTTCACCTTGAACGCAAACGGTTGCGGGAGTTACTCGGAGACGAGCACCTGGTCTTTGACCACTGGTAAACTGCCCCCCGTTACTGATCAGGATCCCTCCTCTACCCAAGGGCTGCAGTTGATCAGCCCGCTTTGATTTATATTGCTGTTGACAAGCGATTACCCGGACCTCTTTTGTGACGATGGAATAAGCGACCATGGCATGGTGACAAAGCATGTTCATAGCAAAAGACGAGTACTACTTTTATAACACCGTTTTACGTATCTGCTGGTCTGCGTATATTCAGTAAAAAGCGCTCTGGTAAGCCATACTTTTTCTCAGCCTTTTAATTTGAATCAGTCATGAACCAGGTTTTCAGCCAGAGCGCAGAATGACCTTTTATCAGGAATTACCCAATGCGAATTGCGCTACTTTCCCGTAACGAGCGGTTATACTCATCCCGCCGCATCATTGAGGCTGCAGAAGCCAGAGGTCATACGATCGATGTTATTGATATTTTGAGTTGCTACATGAATATCAATGACAAACACCCCAGTATTCATATGAAAGGGGTGGAGCTGCCTCATTATGATGCGGTGATTCCACGTATTGGTGCCTCCAACACCTTTTACGGGACTGCGGTTATTCGCCAGTTTGAAATGATGAACTGTTACTCACTGAATGAGTCCCTGGCCATTGCCCGCTCCCGTGACAAGTTACGGTCAATGCAACTGCTGTCGCGTAAAGGCGTGGGCTTGCCGGTTACCGGCTTTGCCAGTGGCCCTGGCGATATCCCCGACCTGATCGATATGGTTGGCGGTGCCCCCCTGGTGATCAAATTGCTGGAAGGCACCCAGGGTATTGGCGTGGTCCTGGCCGAGACCCGGAAAGCGGCAGAAAGTGTCCTGGAAGCATTTATGGGCCTGAAAGCCAATATTATGGTTCAGGAATACATCAAAGAGGCCGGCGGTGCGGATATTCGCTGTTTTGTCATTGGCGACAAAGTCATCGCCGCGATGAAACGTCAGGCACCTGAAGGCGAGTTCCGCTCCAACATTCACCGGGGCGGCAGTGCCAGCCTGGTGAAGCTGACCAAAGACGAGCGGGCTACCGCAGTAAAGGCGGCAAAAGCCATGGGGCTGAGACTGGCAGGTGTCGATATTCTTCGCTCCAATCGCGGCCCCCTGGTGATGGAGGTCAACTCCTCTCCGGGGCTGGAAGGTATTGAACGGGCAACAGCCAACGATGTAGCCAACTGCATTATCGAATACCTTGAAAATAACTATCGCCGCACGAGTAATACACGAATTACCGGATAAATTCACTTCACCAACCCACCATCACTCTGATTAAAAAAACGCCCGAGTGATGCTTTTCAACCCCGGTCTCTTCCTTTCAGGCCTGATGACCGGGGCTGGAGTCTTCCATGGAAAGAGCACAACCCTTAGAGCTATTTGGCCATACCATTTTGCCAGGTACACGACAGCACCTTAATATCCCGGTCGTGAGACTCTACACCGATACGCCCATTGATCTTCGGATTGAGGTTATTCACGGTCGCAAAAAAGGCCCATGCCTGTTAGTGACGGCGGCCATTCATGGTGATGAACTCAATGGCGTGGAAATCTGCCGACAAATCCTCGGCTATAAAAATCTGGCGAAAATCCATGGCACCCTGATTGTCATTCCCGTGGTTAATCAGCTCGGATTCATCCAGCAAATTCGTTACCTGCCTGATCGCAGAGACCTGAACCGCTGCTTCCCGGGATCCAGCAAAGGGTCTCTGGGCGGAAGGCTCGCCAACCTGATTACTACGGGCATTTTTCCACACGTTGACTACGCCCTGGACCTCCACACCGGAGCCATTCACAGAACCAACCTGCCACAGCTGAGAACCGACCTGACCAACGAGCAATGTCTTGGTCTGGCCAGAGCCTTTGGTGCGCCGGTAATCCTCCACTCATCCCTGAGAGATGGTTCTTTCCGCCATGCAGCCAATGAGTACAACATTCCGGCACTGGTTTATGAAGCTGGTGAAGCATTACGACTGGAACAGGCTTCCATCAAGCTGGGTTTCAAAGGCGTTATGCGTGTTATGCGTCATCTGAATATGCTGCCCGGGAAACCCGCCAAAACACCGACTATTCAGCCATGGGAGTGCAACCAGAGCCAGTGGCTGAGAAGCTCAAGGGATGGATTGGTGTTACTTCATATCAAACAGGGTCACCTGGTCAAGGAAGGGGACACCATGATGACCATTGTGAATCCGTTTGACGCCAGTGACAGTGAAGGCATCACCGCACCGTTTGATGGTGTTGTTATTGGCCTTAGCCAGCTGCCACTGGCCAATGAGGGCGATGCACTGGTTCATCTTGCCAAAGTCAGCAGTACCCTGGCAGATACCGAGTATGACCAGGAAGTGGTTGAAGAAGTGCTTGACCTGGGTGTTGCCCAGCTGCCGGTACCTGAAAATCACGATTAAACCGTCATTTACCGCCTCAAAATCAGGTGCTTCAACACAGCCCCGGCATATCTCAGAGTGGCAGAATAGGAATCAGCACCCGTCCTGGCCACGTGCAGAGCCCTTGCCTGAATAGAGGGATATGCTGGCGGTTTTATTGGCTGCCTCACTGGTGGCAAAGGCGATGTTGCTTGCAACTGACAATAAGGATTAGCAGTGGATGAACCATAACCAACGGTCGGACCTGTCGGCCAGGTTCGGGCGGCAATACCGAAACCTGCCGGACTACACCTGGGCAAAATATCAAAATTGGCAGGCATGACCAGCTGCAGTTCAGGCTGGAAGGAATCTTCAGTTTGTACCACTGAACGCCAGGCCGGAACCGGCGTTAGCCAGTCATTTTTCTGCAAGCTACTGTAGTTCAGATTAAGCACAGGCTGCCTGCGGGCGACATCAAGCTCCTCAAGGTATTGCCCTTTATCTACCTTCATGTTGCGACAGGACGCTGCGTATATGTCCTCCATCGTCAGGTTAGAATGATCTTTATTCATCATTTCTATCGCAAAGTTGATAAACAATTTACTTTGCCAGATTGAATCCATATCAACACACCATTTGCCCCCGTGAGCCTGAACCTCAGTAAATACATAACCATAACTTGCCATCTGGTCTGCCGAAGGCCATTTTGGAAATTTATCCAGTATGCAAGTGCCATCTTCGTTGTAATAAGAGCGCACTCTCAGATGGTGCTCAAAGGCTTGCGCATCCCGGAGTTCAGAGAAACCGTGGAGTACGATAATATCCCGGTCGGACAGTTCCCTGATTTTCTCTGGCTTCAGGAATGATTCATGGGGTAGTTGATGTCTGAAAAGCAGTCGGGTGCCAGAGTTCAGCGCAGCAATTTTTCGTTTTCCTGAATCAAAAGAGACCAGGCAACAGCCAACATGGTCAACGGTTGCCTGTTCTATGAGACGGTTACTGGCACCATCACTGGTAAAGGTCTTATGCCCGGAACCATGACGCCAGAATAAATCAGAAGACGGGTGCTCCCGAAAAACATTTCCGTCATCGTCACAACCCCAGACTTCATGAAACATTGAGAAATGTGAAGAAAATGGTCCCATTAAAAAAACTCCTCAATTTTCTTTCTCCGACTGCTCACTTTTAAAAAGTGTCAGACAGTTTGCTAACCATACGATGATGAAAAAGTTTCATGTTTGATTCGCAATTTCCCCCCCCCATCCCACCACAGCTGCGACCTGCCAATTTGGGTTCTGTTAATCTATTGGGAACGACCAGCGGCCATCGTCCAGCTCTGGATGATGTATATCAAAAAGCAAGAAGGTTGTAATATGCACTAAGGTACCATTGGGGTGACAACTATGTTCACATACACTGAAGGCAATTTTACTAATGTGCACTTTACCGCCGAAAAATCAGGTGCCGTAACACTTTCTCCAGTAAATTTCAGCGTGGCAGAATCGGAATCAGCAGAAGAGTCGGCCATGTGCGAATCTTCCACCGGAGAAAATGGGTACGAATTGATTGGTTGTCTCACTTGCGAGACAAGCGATATTTCTTTCGATCGGAAAACAGGAATAGTAAAGGATGGATCACAAACAGCAACCGGCCCTGATCGGGCGGCAAAACCTTCAGGATTACACCTGGGCAGAATATCAAAATCGGCAGGCATGATCAGCTGCAGTTCGGGCAGGGAGGCGTCTTCAGTTTGTACCACTGAGCGCAAGGCCGAAACCGGCGTCAGCATGTTATTATTCTTCAAGCCTTGGTGGTTCAGTTGCAGAACCGGTTGCCTACGGGCGGCATTGAGTTCAGCAAGGTATTGCTGTTTATCAACATTCAGAGTAAATCTACAGGAATCAGAGTATATATCCTCAATTTTCATGTCGTCAGCATCCTGTCTTTTCATATCGTCTATCGCAAAGTTAGTCCACAATTTACTTTGCCAGATTGAATCCATATCCACGCACGCTTTGCCCTCGGGACCGTGAACCTGAATCTCAGAAAAAACGAAACCGTAACTTGCCATCTGGTCAGCCGAAGGCCATTTCGGGAATTCATCCAATATGCAAGTGCCATCGTCGTTATAATAAGAGTGCACTCTCAGATGGTGCTCAAAGGCTTGCGCATCATGAAGTTCAGAGAAACCATGGAGCACAATAATGTTCCTGTCGGACAGTTCCTTGATTTTTTCCGGCTCCAGGAACGATTCATGGGGTAGTTGATGTCTGAAAAGCAGTCGAGTGTCAGGGTTCAGCGGAGCAACTTTTCGTTTTCCTGAATCAAAAGAGACCAGGCAACAGCCAACATGGTCAACTGTTGCCTGTTCTATCAGACGGTTACTGGCACCATCAGTAGTAAAGGTCTTGTGCCCGGTACCATGACGCCAGAATAACTTGGAAGATTGGCTACCCCGAACAACATTTTCGTCGTCGCCCCAGAATTCATGAAACATTGAGAAATGTGAAGAAATTGGACTCATTAGAAATATCTCCCCAATTTTCTTTCTATGTTTAACAGGTTTCAGGTAACTTTCTGACCATACGATAATGAAAAAGTTTCCTCCTTGATTCGCCTCTTACTGAACCCGGACTCTCTCCGCCACAGAGGCAAACTGCGAATTTGGAATAGTTAATGCGTTGCCCCAATGACCAACGAGCGGTTATCATCCAGCCAACAGGATGATGTAAATCGAAAAACAGGAAATTCTCACTATGACCTCGGGTGCGATTTGACGGGTTGCCTCAAATGTGGCAGAAGCGATGTTCCTTTCGGTCGGAAAACTGGAACTGTAGAGGATGGACATAACTAACACCCGGGCCTGTCGGCCATGTTCGGGCAGCAATACCGAAACCTGAAGGATTGCAATGGGGCAAAATATCAAAATCGGCAGGCATGATTAACTGCAGTTCGGGTAGGCAAGGGTGTTCAGTTTGTACTATTGAACGCCAGGCCGGAACCGGCATTAGCCTCTCTTTTAGCTGCAAGCTTCTGTAGTTCTGTTTAAGAACAGGTTGCCTGCGGGCATCATTGAGTTGAGGAAGATATTCCTGTTTTTTAATATAATATTTTTTCGTTTTCCGGAATCAAAAGAGACCAGGCAACAGCCTGGATGGTCAACTGTTACATCTTGTAAGAGACTGTCACTGTAAATATCAGTAGTAAAGGTCTGATGCCCGGTACCATGACGCCAGAATAACTCAGAAGACTTGCGATCTCGATATAAAGAACTATATTAACTTTCTTTTCCAGACTTCACGGAACATTGAGAAACACGAAATTGGTCCCATCAGAAAACTCCTCAATTTTCTCTGGCCGTTCGCCATTAAAAAGTGATTGCTAGCTCAATGACCCTACAATAATGAAAAAGTTTCACCGTTGACTTGGGGAGTACCTGACTTTCAGTACCAATAGAATGATGCCAACAGCTTCGACAACTGCAGAAACAACTGGAGTTTATCGCCACAATCCAGTTGCGCAGCCCGGGAATAACACCGGAATAATCGCCCGAGTGCCCTGGCGAAAAGTCCGTACCTGTACCATTGCGTTTGTCGGCGCGGGTTTTATCGCTGCTGCGATCGCGTCCGGTACTTTTATACCTTCCGCGGTTTTTGCCACTGCCGGGCTTATTTGCCTGGCAACTGCACTTTGTCAAATCCTTCCCCCATCGTCATTAACTCAAAGTAGCATTGTGCAACTTTCACCAACAGCAGGCTCACTGGCTCAGGCTGAATCACTTCTGCCCGGTTCGCAGGGCCTTGCAGCCAGTAATGACCGCCAGTCCGATACCCAGCCCATCCGGACAGTCATCACCGGGAACAGCACAGAACTGCCTGCCATTGCCGAAACTCTGCAGGGCATCCTGAAGGCCCTTGGATCGGTCGCGCAGACGTTTCCCAATTTCTCCCGGTTCTGCTCCGCAGAGGTCTCCAAACGTTTCCTGGAGCTGCGCAAAAGATCCAGCGATGTTCCCTTTGAGCAAAATCTCAATGGTGGGGCCTGTCCCAGGGCCAGTGCCGCTAACTTTAGAAATTATGCCCTCTCCAAGCACAGCAATATAAGCTGTCACGAGGCATACTGCGCCATGCCTGGTCAGGCATACCATGCCAACTACATCGACATGCATTACGGTCGATTCATTGCGGCACAGGGGTCCGTCAACAGAACCCATGACCGTTTCCTGCAGCTGCTGGCAGTGAACGATACGGCCATCTCCGTTGCCCTGGTCACTGAAAATGAGCTCAAGCGCCCTGATAACACCCGCATTGGACCAACCGACATTGATCAGCCGAAAACCATTCCTGCACTGGAAATCACCACCACAACAGGAACGGAGACATTGCCTTCTGTATCAGTAAGCCTGGTCGGTTCAATGGATCTGCCAGATATGAAGCTGAGGATTGACCAACTGGAAATTAATGGCAAACCGCACTTTCGCATCAATGAAATGGGGTGGGTTGATGGAACAGCCAGCAATCCGGTGAGGCTGGCAGCCATCACGATGATTGCCGAAACCTTGAGAAAACACCCCGCAGTGCTGGAACGGGCAAATAATCCGATGGTGGTTAACTGTAACGCGGGGGTAGGCCGGACCGGTACATTTATTGTCGCCAGCGATATCATTCGCCACTATGGGCAAAATCCACAAGGGGGCCCACTGGATATAGACAGTAAGATTCTTGCCGCCAGACAGCGCAGATCATTGAAGTTTGTGCAAAACTCCCTCCAGTACCAGAACCTGGTCACATTGCAAGAGAACCGAAACGCCATACTGCAGGCTATGTTCGAGGCAGGGGTATGCAATCCTGGCCCCTGAAAGGTTCACACCTGAAGAGTTAACCCGCAGGTTGCCCCACGGATAAACCACCAAGAGGCCAGGAGCCTGTCGGTTAAACGGACACAGCCGCTTTGATATGGGGATGGGCTTGATAATTCACCAGCTCAAAGTCATCAATGGAAAACTCAAACAGATCACGAATGGCCGGGTTTAGCTTCATCCGGGGTCGCTGGTAAGGTGTACGGCTTAACTGCTCTTCTGCCTGTTCAAGATGATTCGCGTACAGGTGAGCATCACCAAAGGTATGAACAAAATCACCGGGTTCCAGGTCACAGACCTGGGCAATCATCATCGTCAACAGCGCATAGGAAGCAATATTAAAAGGCACTCCCAGAAAGATGTCAGCGCTGCGTTGATACAACTGGCAGGACAACTTGCCATCCAAAACATAAAACTGAAAGAGGCAGTGGCACGGTGGTAGCGCCTGACGCCCCATAGCGGCATTGTCTTTTGGCGAGTAGGCGACATCCGGAAGTACCGATGGATTCCAGGCGCTGATCACCATCCGTCTTGAATCCGGGTTGGTTTTGATTTCATTCAATAGCCACTGAATCTGGTCGACCACTTCACCATTGGCCCCCTCCCAGCTGCGCCACTGTTTGCCATAAACCGGGCCGAGATCACCGTCGTCGGTTGCCCACTCATTCCAGATCCGGACACCGTTTTCCTGCAGGTAGCCGATATTGGTATCCCCTTTGAGGAACCACAATAATTCATGAATGATTGAATTCAGATGACACTTTTTGGTGGTCACCAGTGGCAAGCCCCGGGAAAGATCAAACCGCATCTGATAGCCAAACACACTGTAGGTACCCGTGCCGGTACGATCCGCTTTGAACGTGCCATGGTCTTTTACATGGCGCAGGAGGTCCAGATATTCTTTCATCGTTTTTTCGATCCACTATTTCGTTGCTTAGGCTCTGGGCAGTTTCTGTGCTTTGGGCTGTTATTAGCCCTGGTCTTTGCCTGCCAGGCGGCGTCATCACTATTCATACCATTCACCAGTGAATGGTGACGATAACCCCAGACCATAAACACTATACCCATAACGACCATCGGCAAAGACAACAGCTGCCCCATGGTCAGCCAGTCGAAGGCGATAAAACCAAGCTGGGCATCCGGCTCCCGGACAAACTCAACGGCAAACCTTGCCAGCCCATAGATCAGCAGAAACAGTCCGGAAATGGCCATTCTTGGCCTGGGCTTTGCTGAAAACCACCACAGTATGCCAAACAGCACGAGCCCTTCCAGGAAGAACTGATAAAGCTGGGAAGGGTGTCTTGCCATTTGACCGGGATCGGTAGGAAACACCATGGCCCAGGGCACATCGGAGGCTCTGCCCCAAAGCTCGCCACCAATAAAGTTTCCTATTCGACCAAGGCCCAGCCCCAAAGGTACCAGTGGGGCAATAAAGTCCGTCACCTGAAAAAAGCCTTTACCCTGAGAACGGCCATAGAGCCACATGGCCACAAGCACCCCAAGCAGGCCACCGTGAAAGGACATGCCGCCATCCCACACTTTGAACAGCCAGAGCGGGTCTCTGACAAAATAGTCAAAGTGATAGAAGATGACATACCCGAATCGTCCACCCAGGATAACTCCGACAGCCCCATAGAAAACCAGGTCACTGACCTGTTCCGGACGCCACAGGCCACCGGATCTCCGGGCACGAATACCACCCAGCCAGAGTGCCAGGGCGAAGCCTGCAAGGTACATCAGGCCATACCAGTGCACACTCAGGGGGCCAAGGCTGAACGCCACGGGATCTATCTCAGGATACGCAATCACAAACCATTTCCGATCAGTAAAATACAGTTCAAGTGTACCAAGGTAACTGGCTTCTGAGCCAGCCGGAAACAGTTGAAATAAAAGAAAAGTCGTTGATGTCTTCGCCCATAAACCTGTCTTAACGGATTAGCTTTGAAAATATACTGTCGTCCAGCTGTTTGGCCTGGGTGCCATCCAGTTTATAGCCGGGCAGGCCGGTATTTTTCATCTGAATCATTATATGACCACCGTAGACCATAAACTGCTCCGTAAGACCGGGAGTACCGCAGGTTGACATCGACTGTTGAACTGCCTCAGAGAGCCCGGTTCGATCTTTATTGCTTTTACAACCGGTGAAAAGGTCCATTCCCATAATGGTGGATAGCTCTCTTAATTTTCCGGAGAAATAAAAGGGACCTGCTTGTTCGGCAACCTGTTGCAGGCCGCCAGGTGTGTTGTACAGCGCCCATAAATCATCAGCCAGCTCCTTTGCCCTGTACTGGTTGCTGGCGGATAGTGCTGGCAGCTTTTCTCCCAGTAAGCCGCCGTACTGATGGTTTGAACCGACTAATTGTTGCAGTGCAGCGCCATTGACCTCCATCACCGTTTTCCAGGTATTGGCATTAGCCATCAGGATTTTGCCAGACAATGATTTATGCCGGTCTGCCAGGGCCAGTTTATTGCAGGGTGCAACCAGCATGACAGGCCGTGGCCTGATTTTCACGGCAGCGGACCTGCCATCAGCGTAATGAATGGTTAGCGTGCGCTCCTTATTGGACATTTCCATTAACTTTTCGTGCAGCTTTTCAGTCCATTCTTTCTCATTTTCCAGGCCTGCGGCTCTGGCAATACGGCTATCTCGGATATGATCCGGGCTCAGCAAATTCAGGTACAGGCAATCCAGCTGAATGGGTTGGTGATCGGGGTTTTTCATGGCATTTTGTAACGCCGGTTTATGGTTGTGAAGCAGAAGGGCGGTAAAGATTTCATTGAGGCGCTGGTCGGTTATGCGATCTACATTCTCTCCTTTTTCCTTGTAGGCATAAGGGCAGCCGACCCGAATATGCCTGGCCGTCTCCTGACCATCAACTTGCATGGTGTAGGCCAGCATATTTATTGCATGAGGCGAGTTCCGCTCCATTGAAAGAGCCAATTTGTCATGATAGCCATTTGCAAAAGGGTCTCTGTTTCCAGCATCAGCAGTGTCATCATGGAGACGCATGGACGCTGCCGGTGTGTATTCAAGAGTGACCTGGTGCCATTGATCATGCTGATAAATATGAAGTCGGCTGCTGAACGACTTGCTATCCTCTGCCAGAACCTTCATAAGTTCCTGTTCAAATAGATCGGCATTAAATCGTTTCTTTAGCTGCTTGTGCAGTCCGGTGAGTTCCTGAATGGCGTCAGGAACGCACTGGACCGTCTTGCCGGTACTGGTCTGTGCGATTGCCCTTTTACTATCGATAATTGCAGCGATTTCCCCGTCAGCCTTTTTCTTTCCAGACTGAGTATTGGATAACCGCCTGACCACTTCGGCATAGATATCCACCTGTCCAAGATATTGCTCGCCACCTCTGAAATCGTATTTGGCGGCATCCCGTATATATCTTTTCAAGCCCGCTATATCATCTTCAATAGCGCCAGTCATTGCTATCAGTCTTGCACTGAGATGTTCGCTGCCACTGCCAACCAGCTGCCTTGTCTGTTCCAGTGGGCCGCCCTCAATGTCGGGCCAGTGTGGCGCTATCCACCTCATATCCGGACCATTTTCCAACAATAAGCGTTGCGTCCAGTGGATGAACGATTGCACTTTTTCCCGGTGCGCCGTTAACTGGTCAGCCAGCTTTTCTATTTGTTCCGGGGTATTTATGGTTGTGATGGCAAGCTGTGTGGATCGGCTTTGCACATCAGCAGGAGATGGTTTGCAGCTATCGGTCGTGATGCAAACTGGTGTTTTTTTTATTTCGTTAAGTCTCGATATAAACGGTTCAGGGTTATTGACCCTGGGAAGTAGCTGATTGATGTTTTCCAGAATTTCTTTTTTTCTGGAGGGTGGGGGTAGCGCTCTCTGCTGGCTGGTTCTTGAATCTTTTATGTCTTCAGTAAGCTGGATCGCTGTGCTAATCAGTGGTTGCAGGTTATCTATAATCTTTAGTCGGCTGTTGACAGGAATTAAACAGAATATGTCACCTGATGGCATTGTCAGGGTGATTGTCAGATCTTTTGGCAAATTCAGTTGTGTGACTAAATTTTTATAGCTATTAAAAGCTTTTTTGTCGGAGAGATCATTGGTCAGATCACCATTATTTATGGACTCCATTAACGATTTCAGCGCTCTATCAGACTCACTGATATAGTAATTTTCTGAATTTTCCCGATGAATTTTCGCAAGCTCTCCATCCGTTGAGAGCAGCTCTTCCAATTCCTGCTCTGGCACAGGGCTGTTTTTTTCATCCACAAGTGGACTTGCATTAACTGGCTTTATTGTTTCAAAGCTTGTGATCGCTTTTGCCCCCTGCTGCCCATCATCTGCCTGTATGCCGGGATCTTTCAGCCTGACAGGTGCTACATCTTTATGGAATTTTTTTTTGGCTGGTTTACTTTCTGGTGTCGGAAAATCGTGGGTAAAGCTATTGGAGCCAGGCTTGTTGGGTTCAATGGGAGGAGCCATGGGTAAATCCTTTTTAGCTAAAAACCGCAAAGTTCAAAAATTCAATCTCAATACTGAATGTCTGATATATCGCCATTTTTAACACCCGCTAAACTTGTTTCCTATCAGCTTTGTGGGCCTGATCCGCTGACCTCAAAAAACAGCAATTAAGTTTTCACGTGTTTGGAGTTTTCGCTCAGTCACAAATTGAAAATTAGCAGAAGCACAATCCGAAAAGCTCACTATAATTGCTCAGCATCTTCTAAAAAAAGCAGAGCCATTGCTATGAATCTTTCCGTCCCTGGCAGCAAACCTGCAATTGATATTCCTGCAATTGATATTGTTGTGGGCTCTGAGTCAAAAATGAAAATTAGTGCCGTAGAGAAAGCTTTTGCTCGCTACCAGGTTAATCTGATTGCAACCAAAGCACGCTCCGGAATAAATAGCCAGCCCGTTGAAAACGAAACCCTTACGGGAGCTGGCAACAGAATAAAAGACGCGAAAGCAAAGTACCAGGCAGCTGATCGTGACGCTGATTTTTTGTTGGTGGCCATTGAAAATGGTATTTTCCATGAGCAGGTCAACGGTCAGAAAGTATGGTTAGATAAAGCCGTCGTTATTATCGAGACATCCGGGGGCATGCAATACATCAAGGAAACATCACCGGTACTATTGCCTGCTGAGTGTGTGACTATCGCCAGACAAAGGGGATTTGAAAATACAACGGTAGGCCAGGTTATGGCCGAAATAGACAGTACGGTTCAGCATGATGACCCCCACTCAAGCTTGCCACCCTTTAAATCCCGTCAGGAATATCTGGCAGAAACACTGGTTGAAATGGTGAGCACCTTAGAGCGGGAAAAACGGATAAATCAAGTGTGAAATGCTACGCCAGAATCAGTATTAAGTAGCTGGCCATATGAAATCATATATTTCTGACTACTTGGGCTGGTACTATGCGAGGCACAACGGAGGG
>NZ_JBLYNS010000124.1:0-15552 GCF_049310205.1 Endozoicomonas sp. ALC013
TCTCTTTTTAAGAGCTTTAAGTCTGTTAATATCAGCAGCAACCTCCTCCATCGCAGATGCTACAAATTCTTTCACTTCTTCATTAGTTGTTTCATTAAGATCATAGTTGGGTTCAATGTAATCCTTGGAAAGATAATGCTCTAAATGCCTGATAGCATTCTTCATTGTCTTCGTGATAGAGCGGATTTGTCCGGAGGTTAACTGTTTGCCGGAATCTAATGCTTCTCGACGTGAATTGAAATTTTCAACACCACGTCCGACATAAGTAGTAAATTTTGGGGCATGCATACCATTAATATAGGCATTCAACGCTTTAACCTGGCGATCTCCGAAATGCAGCGGGTCTCGTTTTTGAACTTCCGCAGGCATTCGCTCCTTTGAGGGGGCAGTTATCCCCCTGAGCACAATGCTTATTGCCTTATCCATTTTAAATCCCTCTTTAACAAAAACGTACTAAACAGCTGCCATGTATTAATACGGCAGATAAAGAAAGTACACCTTCACCAGAATGTCAAACTGGTTCTTAAGTCATGCTGGAAGAGAGCCGTTTATTGGCTCTTTTTCTCTTCCTTTTTCTCTTTTTGGGTTTCTTTATTTGCTCTCCTGAATATTCTTCGGCGGTAGCATAACCGCCATCTGAAAATAGCCCTCCTTCGTCAGCAGTAACATAAGCCTCATCGGCCACTCCCTCGCTACTGTCTAATACAGAACCATGAGCCTCCGGCTGAACGGCTAATTTTGTCGTTATTTGCTCAATAACTCTTTTCATTGAATCCTTATTCCAAAGCTTGTGCACCGGGATTTCAATGACTTCGAATCCTAATTTTTGCAGCAGCGCGATTTTCAGCAACGTTGCACCGTTCCTGGTTTTGAAATCACCGCTCACATAATGATAAGGTCCCTGAACATCAATCACCATGTTGTAATCTGGCAGTAGCAAGTCAACCGGAGGTAATGAGTTCAGACTCTTCTCTTCTTCAATCTGCAACGACGGAAGGCTTGATTGGAGTTGTTCGCGCAAGGTGGTTTGAGATTGTGAAATGTTTCTCTGGTAATAGGGGGCCATCGCACACGGTCTCCCAAGCCAACTGGCGGCCATGACCATGACGGTTTGCGCCTCTAAATTGTCCGGGAATGTACTTTCCAGGCGAGAAAATAGTTCACCTATGTGCTTTTCAAGCGGGTTTTTATTATTTCTACCAAAGCACAGATAAAACCTGGCACAGAATACCATGACTCCCCAGAGAGGCATCCATATATTTTGCTGGGAAAGCTGAGGGGTTTCACTGATTCTGGCGACCAGAGCATCGAACGTAGATTTAATCAGGTTCAGCTCAATGGCCTCACCCAGTTTTGCCAAGGCCCACAGCAGGTTGCCGATACCTTGAGGAATGAAGCGGTCTCTCTCTTCTTTTGATTCGGCTTTGGTTTTTACACGGTACAACAGCGCGGTCAGGGTCTCTTTGAGCTTCGCTGTCTTCTCCAGCTCCAGCCCGATGTCCCCCAGTTTCGCCAGGGCCCACACCAGGTTGGCGAGACCTTGAGCATTGAAGTGGTCTCTCTCGTCTTTTGATTCGGCTTTGGTTTTCACATGGTACAAAAGCGCGGCCAGAGCCTCTTTGAGGATCGCTGTCTGCTCCAGCTCCAGACCACTGTCCACCAGTTTTGCCAAGGCCCACAGCAGATTGACGATATGCTGAAGAATAAGGTGGTTTTTCTGTTCTTGGGCTTTGGTTTTCACATGGGGTAACAGCGCGTCTACCACCTCGGTGAGCTTTGGTACCTGCTCTGACTCCAGCCCATTGTCCACCAGTTTCGCCACAGCCCACAGCAGGTTGGCAATACCTTGAGTGTTGAAGTAGTCTTTCTTTTCTTTTGATTCGGCTTTGGTTTTCACATGGGGCAACAGCGCGGCCAAGGCCTCGTTTAGCGGCCCTGTCTTCTCAAGCTCCAGCCCCTTGTCCACCAGTTTTGCCAGAGCCCACAGCAGGTTGATGGTAGCTTGAGTGTTGAAGCGGTCTTTCTCTTCTTTTGATTCGGCTTTGGCCTTCACATGGGGCAACAGTGCGACTACAACCTCTTTGAGCTTTGGTGTTTTCTCCAGTTCCAGCCCGTTGTCCACCAATCTTGCCATGGCCCACAGCAGGTTACTGATATGCTGAGGAATAAAGTGGTCTTTCTCTTCTATTGATTTGGCTTTGGTTTTCACATTGGCCAGCAGCGCGGCCATGGCCTCTCTGAACTTCGGAGTCTTCTTCAGACCATTGTCCAACAATTTCGCCATGGCCCAAAGCAGGTTGGCGACTTCCTGTGGCTTGCAGTGGTCTTTCTCTTCTTTTGATTCAGCTTTGATTTTCACATGGGGCAACAGCCCGGCTATGGCCTCTTTTAGCTGCGCTGTCTTCTCCAGATCCAGCCCGTTTTCGACCAGTTTCGCCAGAGCCCACAGCAGGTTGGCGGTACCTTGAGAGCAGAAGTGGTCTTTTTCTTCTTTTGATTCGGCTTTCGTTTTCACATGGAGCAACAGCGCGGCCACAACTTCTTTGAGCTTCGGTGTCTTCTCCAGCTCCAGCCCGTTGTCTACCAGTTTTGCCACTGCCCACAGCAGGTTGGCGATATGCCGAGGAATAAAGCGGTCTTTCCCCTCTTTTGATTCGGCTTTGATTCTCACCCAGGGCAACAGCGCGGCCACGGCCTCTTTGAGCTTCGGTGTTTTCTCCAGCTCCAGCCCGTTACCAACCATTTTTGCCAGGGCCCACAGCAGGTTGGCGGTACCTTGGGCATCAATATCCCTGGCTTCAGGTTTTTGCTTGCACTTAACGATTACTGCATCAAGTAACGTTGACAATAAAGCTGCCTGAGCTTCCTTACTTTTCTCATTCATGTATTTATGAGGGGTAAAAACACCCGCTGACGTAAATGAATGAACCGTTGTCATCAGGCTTCTCCAGAGCCATCCGGGTGTCGCTTTAAAAGCGTGCAACAATGGTATCAGTTGGCATTGTTCACTACGATTTAATGGTCTTTTTGACCTTGATGTGTATTGTTTGATTGAACAGGCAAATTGACTGTGTTTTCTCCCATTACAGCGATCACCATATTGAGTGGATGTCCTCACCAGGTCATCCATTTTTGCTTGTGTGATGAGAGCATTAAAATCCTGAACAGGTTTTATTGAATGTCCTGGTGGATGGTTAGCAGAGCGGGCGTCAGAAGCAGGATAAAATTCATGACGCTCTGGGATATAGGAAAGTGGTGTATTCGTCCGCCTCACTGTGCCATACCTGTATCGCACACTCCCTGAGGCACCGGTACGATCATCCGGTTGATTATAATCATTACCTGATGTTGTGCATGTCCAACTTATACCAGCACCGCCTCTGTCCATAATTATATTTCATTAATTCATGGGAAATATAAAATGTAGACTAATCTACGGCACCAACAGGCATTAGTTTTTACTGGCTTTTTTTCTCTTTTTTGGTTTATTTATTTGCCCTTCCAACCCGCATATTGCATAACCCCAATTATTAGCAAGCTAAAAAGAGCTATGCGAAATTTGACAGGGCTGGAACAGCTGATTCTAAAGCGATTGTGACCGATTGGGCTTTTTCAGGCACAACTTCCCCTAACCCCATTATTTATAACGTGCCGGGACAGCACTATTTCATTATCCAGGAGAAAGCTGTCTGGCAAGACTCATGTAAAGTCAGCCGTGGGGGACAAAAGCCGCTGTCTCCCCGAAACAGTATCTTTACCTGCGGCCATTCTTGTCTAAGGCGTTTGACCAGCAGCGATAAAATCGCCCAAGCATGTTTTGCTGCATCCACACTGGCAGGTCTCAAATAGCTGATAGTAACTTCTGCTCGCAGAAGAAATAAAGTGGCAGGAAGCAGTAATGATCATAATAGCCTGAAAAGTGTCGTCCAATCTGGTTGCCATGAACCGGGTCGTCTGTTGTGTCGAAGTCGAGCTTTAGACGTTTCGGTGGTTCATGAACGAAGCAATAAAGCTCTCAATGATTACTTCGTGCATTCGGACGACCTGTTGGCGATTCGCCTGCTGTTCAAAACGGCAAAGCGTTGATTGACTTGCCAGTGGTTTATCGACGTCAGTCGCCGTTTGCAAGGCAAGGTCGTATCTCAGTTGTTGATGATCGTTCAGGTCTTCATAACCCAGTGCCAATCCATAAATTCGCTGACGAAAGATTGTTGTTGTCTGATGCTGGCAGCGGGAGCTATCTCTTGGGTCATGGACGATTTGGTTGTTACTATCAGGGTAAGCGTCTGAATGATAACAGAAAACTATCTCGCCTTTTTTATCTGTCATGCAATATGCGGGCTAGCCAATCGTCACAACTCCAGCGTGGTCTCAAAGACATAAAAAAACCATACTCCTCTCAGCATCGTGTTGCGGGTCAGAGTATGGTTGAGTTTCAGGAAGTTGCCAGAATAATTATGAGTTGCCAAAACATTTATGAGTTGTCAAAACAATTATCCTCCTCCAATTTGGCTCACCGCATAGTAACAAACTCCTCAGCGGAGGTTGGGTGAATAGCAACGGTGTCATCAAACTGGGCCTTGGTAGCTCCCATCTTTAAAGCCACAGCAAAACCCTGGAGCATTTCATCCGCACCGTGTCCAATCGCATGGATACCGACGATCTTTTCTTCTGCACCGACAGTTATCAGCTTCATTCGTGATGGCTGGCGATGACTGGTCAATGCGCTGTACATGGCCGTAAACTGGCTGGTATACACTTTGACATTATCATCACCATAAGCTTCACGAGCAGCCAATTCCGTTAAACCCACTGTACCGATCGGCGGGTGGCTAAAGACAACCGTGGCCACATTGTCGTAGTTCAAATGCTCATCCGGTTTATTATTGAACAGGCGCTCTGACAGGCGACGACCCGCAGCAACAGCAACCGGGGTCAATTCAACCTTGCCGATGTTGTCACCCACGGCATAAATGCCAGCGACATTAGTATTCTGGTATTTATCAACCGGAATGTAACCCCGGGCGTCCACCGTAACACCTGCTGCATCAAGATTAATACCTGCAGTATGTGGCTTACGGCCTACGGCCCAGATCACCGTATCAACATTTAATAAGTTACCGTTTTCCAAATGAACGGTCAGACTTCCATCGTCTTCTTTTACCACTTCTTTTGGTACTGAATGGGTATGAAGCTGAGGACCTTCAGACGCCATTACTTCTACCAGCGTATCAGACAGCATCGCTTCAAAATTACGCAATGGCTTGTGTTTACGAACCAGCAAATGCGTTTCACTGCCCAGGGCATGTAGCACACCGGCCAGTTCAACAGCTATGTAACCCGCACCCAATACAGCCACCCGGCCAGGACGCTCAGTCAACTCAAAGAAGCCATCCGAGTCGATACCGTATTCGGCTCCGGGAACATCTGGGATCAGGGGCTCACCACCGGTTGCAATGGTGATATGGTCCGCTGTGTAATGCTCACCATTTACTTCTACTGTTCTGGCGTCAACAAATCGTCCATAGCCGTTTATTACGGTAATTTTATTATTGCCCAGAACCCGTTCATAAGAAGCATGTATACGACGGATGTAAGCCTCCCGGCTGTCGACGAGCTTGCTCCAGCTAAATGACTTCAACTGCTGGTCAATGTTGATATCAAAGCCGTAGTCAGGTCCATAACGACAGGCATCAGCAATTTGCCCGGCAAACCACATGGCTTTCTTGGGAACACACCCTACGTTTACGCAGGTTCCTCCCAGATGCTTAGCCTCTACCAGCGCCACTTTTTTACCGTACATAGCTGCACGATTTGCGGAAGCGATACCACCGCTTCCGCCGCCGATTACCAGATAATCAAAGTGGTTTGATGTCGTCATTTTATTGTCCTGATCATTGCAGAGCCGACATAAGCCTGCCCTGAGAAAGTCTCTGATTACTATAAGGTCAAACTGCCCGATTTAAAGTATCAATGTGCATTTGATAGCTGACCAAATGAAATCATATTTGTTACATCTATTCCGAAGGTTACATCCAGGGGGTAAACGCAGTAACAGAAAAACTGCGCCAGACATCTGGCGATACAATATGAATGGCCTGTTTACCCCTTATTTACCAAGGCCTGCAGAGACATTTATAAAAGCTGGCACGCCACTTGTATTATGTCAGGAGAGAACAAAAATCGTCAGAACATAACAACAATAACAACGACGACTCCCAGCCTACAAAAATAATAATATCAGGCCGGGCCACTCAAGCAGACAGGTTTGCACGGTACCTTAAGGTAGCCGACAAGCAGGGATAAGAAAGCCGAGAAGACTGACTGAGTCTGGTAACAGGCGGCAAAAGGCAGCGCCGGCATTCGACAGGGAAGAAATAAAGAGCTTCTGAGTATCTGTAAACCTGTCTGTTTGTTTATTTTTTCATTCTATAAACTTCTCCCCCTCCCCTTTCTTATTTAAATCTCTTCTTTACTCCCCGGAATCCAGCCTGTGACAACTTGAAGCAGGTCAATATGTCGAGTTAGTGCTATGTTGTGGGTTTGGGTATCTACTCACAAACCATTGGCATCTCAAATTATGACCAACGATGAACAAATCGAAGCCGCCAGAGCCTATATTGCTCTGTCCAATGCGCACAGGCTGGACTGGGTATCTCAAATGTTTGATGAAAGCGCCAGCTACTACTCTGCCTTTCTTGGTGACTTCCAGGGAAAGGCCGCCATTCTTGATATGATGACGGCTTTTTTTTCAAAAATCCCTGATGTGAACTGGCATGTTAACAGCTACCGCAGCCTGGATGGCTGTTGTGTAGAACTTGAGTTTGTCAGATCGGGTACTGATATTGCGTCAGATGAATCTGTGAACGTACCAGGGGTAGAAAGGATTTTTTTCTCCAAAGAAGGTTTGATCAGTCGTATAGAAGTGCATAAACCCTGAACCATGTTCGTCTGTTACCCGGGTTACACTCTTCACAACCCAGTACTCAACAAGTAACAGTTTACCCTTTTCCCATGGCATGGACTGAACGGTGCAGAAAAAATTATCTTCTTAAATATCAATACGTTAATTAATGACAGAGGTTATTGGCACACCCTTTGTATATGACCAGTCGCAAACCAAAAAATGCCAAATAATAACAACTACATGGCAAATCCTGACCACCAATAACAAAAACAACAGGTCGGTGATTAAAGCAGATAAGTTTGCAGGATACTGAAGGTCATCAACTGGCAAATTGCTGGAATGTTAATAAGATTGCCGCAGTTTTTTTAAAGACTGCAACACCAGGAAGGCAACGGGACATACCAGACACCTGTCAGTCAATAACAACAATAAAGATGCCTGGTAGTTTGTAAACTTATCTGCTTATCCTTTTCTACGCTGTAACGTAAATCCGGGTACTACTTTCAAGAATCAGACAGATGGACTCTGCAATATTCAGGGCTCCAGCGCTTGCCTCTGACTCTGGCTTCCAGAGTAGTTTGTTCACATTTAGGTGCCAGCCCCTCTTCCTGCGCTTTTCTGGCTACGGCAATCGCTATATCACAAGTCACCTGATGAATACGGTTCAATTCGGGCAGAAGAGCAGCGTCCGGATTCATAACCGTTGGCGAGGCCATGGCCAGTGTTTCCACCGCTGCATCCAGCATGCCGTCGGATACTCTTTCAGCGTCACTGGCCAAGACACCAAGACCCAGCCCCGGGAAGATATAGATATTGTTACATTGGGCGACAGGGTAACGGTTACCATTGTACTCAACCGGATCAAATGGGCTACCAGTAGCAATCAACGCCCGCCCCTTACTCCACTGAATAATATCTTCTGGCGTGGCTTCAACCTGGCTGATGGGGTTGGACAGTGGGAAGACAATGGGGCGCTCATGGTTCTCAGCCATTTTTTCAATGACTTCCCGGGTGAACAGACCAGGCTGACCTGATACCCCGATGATAGCGTCTGGTCTGGCGTGGGTGACGACGTCTGACAATCCGGGATTCTCCTCACACCCCCATTGAGAAAGCTCTTCACAACGTTGTACCAGCCGCTGCTGGAATGGCCGCAGGTCTGCCATCTGGTCATTCAGCACGCCATGGCGGTCAACCATGAAGATTCGCTGACGGGCTTCTTCTTCACTGAGTCCCCGGCCAACCATCAGGCGGATCAGCTGCTCGGCAATACCGCAACCGGCGGAGCCGGCACCAAGGAAGGCAATGGTCATCTCCTCAATGGACTTGCCTGCGGCTTTGGCCGCTGCCAGCAGTGATGCGGCAGTCACACCGGCTGTGCCCTGAATATCATCATTGAAAGAGCAGAGTTCATCCCGGTATTTTTCCAGCAGTGGTGTTGCATGGTCGATGGCAAAGTCTTCAAACTGTAACAGTGCTTTTGGCCAGCGACGTTTCAGTGCACGAATAAAGTCGTCCACGAACGCATAGTATTCATCGTCTGCAATGCGCTCATGACGCCAGCCCAGGTAATTCGGGTCATTCAGCAACTGTCGGTTATTGGTGCCGCAATCCAGGACGATAGGCAGTGTTTTGTTCGGTGCGATGCCACCCACCGCACTATAGAGAGACAGCTTGCCAATGCAGATCCCCATACCGCCAATACCCTGGTCACCCAGGCCCAGAATACGCTCACCATCCGTGACAACAATCACTTCAATATTGCGCTTGAAGTTGGCCAGCATGGCTGAGATATGTTCACGCTGGGGATAGGAAATGTAGATGCCTCTTGGTCGACGGTAGAGGTCACTGAAGCGCTGACAGGCCTGCCCTACAACCGGCGTGTAGATGATAGGCAGCATTTCCTGAAGATGACGTTGCAGGAGAGCATAAAACAGTGTTTCGTTGGTATCCTGCAATGCACGCAGGTAGATGTGCTTCAGCATCGGCGTAGGCTTGACGGAGAAAGACTTATAAGCTCGACGACATTGTTCCTCCATCGACTCTACCCTTGGCGGCAGAAGACCATGAAGGTCCAGCTCACTCCGCTCCTCCATAGAAAAAGCGGTCCCTTTGTTCAAAAGGGAGTTTTCCAGCAACAAACGGCCTGTGAGGCCAGTATGGATGCTATGGTCGTGTTCGCTCATTGTTTTCCTACGTTTTTTCAGCCGATGTGTCAGCCGTTTTTTCAACAAAAGTGTAACCGGAACTGCTGATATAACAGTCAGTGTCAGCAGGGGCACAAAGGATAATCCTTAGTGCAGGAGTAGAACAAACGGAATAACCGAAATAATCAAACATGTATAACGTCGGCAGCAACTGTCTGAAAAACAGACTGTCTCAACGATTTGATGGATTTTGCCCTGAGGCCAGGAACTGGTATTTGTTACCTTGCGGGAGCATTGTCACATTTTGTGGGGGCCAGGTAACAAATCACAACCGATGAACTGTACATATTTAATCATAAAAAAACACGCCATCATTCGGAAACCACGTACAGCAAGGCATAAGGGAATTATCTCTATTTTTGGCACAGCAGTTGTATTAGTTAAAGCAAAAAGAACAAAACACCCACCATAAAAACAATATCAGGGTTTGGTGCCGACTCATCAGAGCGTTTTATAACAAGAACAATAAAGAGTCGCCAGTAACAAGCAGATGGGTTTACAAGGTGCTTTTTTGCGGACGCAGCACCAACAGGGATACCAGAGAGCTTAGAAGATCAGCTAAATCCGGAGTATATCGGAAAGGCGGCCGGGCAAAACTGGGAATATGGAAGTTAAATAAAGCTATTTTCCACACAGCTTGCAAACCCATCTGTTTGTTTTCCTTTTAAGCCTTGGAGCGCCTAAGCTGCGACAGTAGCATCCCGGTCATCATCAAGCCGCACCCTAGAAAACCTCTCAGACCAAGCTGTTCGTCCAGCAATAACCAGCCTCCCAGCACCGCAAAAACAGCTTCCAGGCTCATAATGATAGCCGCATGAGAAGAAGCTGCATCTCTCTGGGCAATGATTTGAATCGTAAAAGCGACACCGGTAGAAAGAACGCCGGCGAACAGCAGAGGCCCTGCACTTTTTAGAATGGCATCAAGGCTGATGGGTTCCAGATAAAGAGCAACCATCATGCTGCATAAAGCGGTCATAAAAAACTGTATTAATGACAGCCTCAGCGGATGAACATGCCGGGAAAGCCAGCCAATAAGCAGTATTTGAATGGCATACATCAGGGCAGAGCCTAACGTCAGCACGTCACCTTTATTGAAATTCAGGCCATCCTGTACGGTCAGGAAATACAGGCCCGCCAGCGCAATGGCTCCACCCAGCCAGGTTGCAGGGCGGGTACTGTGCCCAAACCAGATCCCCAGTATTGGCACCAAAATGATATAGAAACCGGTGATAAAGCCAGAGTTACCCGCTGTGGTATACAACAGACCAACCTGTTGAAAGGATGAAGCAAGAAAAAGTACTACACCGGTCAATGGCCCCCATTTCAGCAGCAATTGACTGTCGTATTGCGTTTTATGGCCGGAGACGTTCTTTCCGGAGATGTTTTCCAATAGAAAATAAACCGGTAATAACGAGATAAAGCCCAGAGCAAAACGGCAGGCATTAAACAGAAATGGTCCAAGATGCTCCATGCCTTTGATCTGGGCAACAAAGGCAAACCCCCATATTGCAGACACCCCCAGTAGTAAAACATCTGCTCGAAGCGCTTTGGTTTTCACAGTGCATAACCCGGCTTGTTGTGGCCATCCTTTTGCCAGGCTGGCCCGATTATTATTGATGAAGGCTTATACCGCTATCAGCGGCTTATCATTGTCGCCTGCTTTTTTGCTGAGAGCATTTTGCCACCAGCAGCAAGGCTCGAAAAGTGTTTATCGACGGATGATGCAAACCCGGGAAAATAGACTAAGCCGTCATGGCGCAATACCATTACCAATAATTATTTTCTTAAGGTTCGGACAAGCCTATGGTCGATATGCATCAAACCTGTTGTTCTCTGCTGCCTGAGCTGTCTGAACAGGACATGGGTCGACTGGCAAAAATTTTCCAGCTGCTGGGAGACACCAAAAGACTGCAGCTGGTCATTGCCTGTCTTGAAGAGCCACAGCCGGTATGCTGTCTATCGGAAATTTCGGGCATGTCGCAACCTTTAACCAGCCATCATCTGCGCAGTTTGCGGGAAGCCCGAATCCTGCGATCAACCCGCAAAGGAAAGCAGGTACTCTATGAGTTGGATGACCACCATATCCGTCATGTCATTCTCGATATGGCCAATCATGTTAAGGAGCGTTGATAAAATAGTACGGGTTATTGCTTGAGTTTATTTTCCTGGATGCTGAAAACCGCTTCGATATGAGGTCGAAGGATGGGTCTGTTTTCATGTAAAGCCATAGATAAGGCAATATCCACTTTGGAAAACTCACTGAGCTTGTTTTCCTGATTTTGCATCTCTTTGATGTGGTCGAATGCATTTTCAAGGTGGACTTTTGCCCCATGGGTAGTTGCACCCTCGGCAGGAGTCGTATCCCTGGAATGTAAGCCATAAAATTCGTATGCCACCATTCTTTCACCACTGGCATGGTGTAATGAGTTGAAGGCAGATGTTACCGAGCTGCTGGCAGCAGTGGCAGGGTTTTTTTTAGACGCGCCGTTTTGTACGCCATGCAAACTGAAAGCCTCAGAATCCTCTATCAATTTGCCAATCGTTTTTAAGTGGATCATTTCGTCAATTCTGGCCTGAAAATCATCCGCTGTGGCAATGTCTGCACTATGCTCTATCTTTCGCTCCGCCAGTGAGATTGATGGTTTGGAGTTATCCCCCGGGGCTTCAGGTATCTGCTTGATGGCCTCAGTGGTAGTCACCTGTTTATTGTCAGCGGTTTTACCCGGGGAATCGGACACAATGTCATTATTTGGAATAGTTGGTTGCGATGATGAAGGACTTGCGGGGATAGCGCTCATTATTCTTTCTCCTGATAACCATTCAGCCTGATTCAAAAATCCATTATTTCTGACATTCAGCTTAGCAGTGGATTTCTCCGCAGAGTGGTTACAGCAATACTCTTGGCAAATCGATCACGGGTGCAGGCTCCGGTCCATAATAAGAAAGTATTAATCGAACAGACGCTTGATAATTGCACAATGCACTTAACAATATTCATTTTGATGGCTTGACGCACCACAAATATAAAATTATTTTTATATAAACATATTTTTATATTATGACGAGTGAAGCTATGTCATCCTGCTCCGCAACCGACAGTGACAGCCCACAGAGTGACACAATGAAAAGTAGCTGTGCTGCATCTTCATGCTGCGGCAATAACACTCAATCAGAAGCTTCTTCAATAGAAAGTCAGACTTCTTCGGTATCCGGCAGTATGCAGCTAAGCTGGATCATCACTGGCATGGACTGCCCGGGCTGTGCCGCCAAAATTGAGAATGCCGTAAAGGGGCTGAACGGTGTGACTCAGGCTCGGGTCACCTTTGCAACAGAGCGCCTGCTGGTAGAGGTTGAAAATCGAGCAGGCATCAATGACGACATCCTTAGAACTCTCAAAGAACTGGGCTTTTCAGTTAAGGACGACGCCGCTTCAGAAACGGCAGCTGGCAGTGTCCTGAAAAAATACTGGCGCATTATGTCACTGGCTACGTTTATGCTGTTCGCGGTATTGATTCAGGGCACCTTTCCCGTTGCTGGCAACGTGTTTTTTTACCTGGCGACACTCTGGGGGCTCTACCCTGTTGCGACCAAAGCATGGCAATTAGCCAGAAGTGGCTCTCCCTTTTCCATCGAAACCCTGATGAGCATCGCGGCCATTGGTGCCCTGTTTCTGGGTGAAACCGTTGAAGCCGCCATGGTGCTTCTGCTGTTTATGATCGGTGAGCATCTGGAGGCATTTGCGGCAGGGCGGGCTCGACAGGGTGTCCAGAAACTGATGGCGCTGACACCAGAAACGGCTTACCGTATTGACCGCGATGGGCATAAAACAGAGGTTTCTGCCCATACGCTGACGCCCGGAGACATCATCGAAATATTACCGGGCAGCCGTCTGCCCGTTGATGGTGAACTCTTAACGCCTAACGTTAGCTTTGATGAAAGCGCACTGACCGGCGAATCCGTCCCTGTTGAACATAACCCCGGTGAGAGTGTGATGGCTGGCTCGTTATCGGTGGATCGGGTTGCCCGACTCAGGGTAATTTCAAAGCCCGGAGAGAGTGCGGTTGACCGTATCATCCGTCTGATCGAAGAAGCAGAAGAGCGAAAAGCGCCAGTGGAACGTTTTATTGATGCATTTAGCCGCTGGTACACACCATTAATGATGTTTCTGGCGGCACTGGTGGCTGTTGTTCCTCCGCTGGTGTTTGCCGGGTCCTGGGTCGAATGGATCTACAAGGCACTGGCACTGTTACTGATCGCCTGCCCATGTGCTCTGGTGATTTCAACGCCTGCTGCTGTTACCTCGGCCCTGGCCAGAGCGTCTCGCAACGGTGCACTGGTCAAGGGTGGTGCAGCCCTTGAACTATTGGGTTCGGTCACAACGGTCGCCTTTGATAAAACCGGCACACTGACGGAAGGAAAGCCTGCCGTTACTCACATAGCATCGTTTGACCGCTCAACATTCAACCAAGAACCCAACCCAGAGCAGGAAATCCTGCGACTGGCTGCAGCCGTCGAGTCAGGTTCAACACATCCACTGGCCAAAGCCATCGTCGTCAAAGCTGATGAGATGAATATGAGGATCCCTGCGGCCACGGACATTGTGGCCAAAGCCGGACTGGGTGTGCAGGGTCAGGTGGAAGGCAAAGCAGTGGTCGTTGGCTCACCACGACACTTACAGGACAGTATTGATCTGATCACAGGTGCTCAACAGAAGCTCCAACAGCTAGAAGAGCAGGGTAATACCATTGCGGTGGTGACGGTTGAAGGGCATTTGGTGGGCTTTATTGCCCTGCGGGATGAACCAAAAGCCGAGGCTCCGAATGCCATCGCAGCCCTTAAAGCCATGGGTATCAACAGTATCATGCTCACTGGTGACAACCCACGGGCTGCGAAAGCCGTCGCCAGCCAATTGGGAATGGCCTATCGTGCGGATCTCCTGCCCGGAGATAAATCTGCTGAAATAGAGTCGCTACGCAAACAAGGCCGGGTTGCCATGATCGGTGACGGCATCAACGATGCCCCTGCACTGAAGACGGCAGATATCGGCATTGCCATGGGATCGGGTGCCGACGTTGCTCTTGAAACCGCAGACTGTGCGCTGACCCATAACCGTGTGGCAGAACTTGCGGACCTTATTGGCCTTTCCCGCGCCACCATGTCCATTATCCGCCAGAACATTTTTCTGGCCGTGGGCAGTAAAGCCTTCTTCCTGGTCACCACCCTGCTGGGCATAACCGGACTCTGGGTTGCTGTCCTTGCCGACACCGGTGCCACAGCCCTAGTCACCACCAATGCCCTCAGGCTATTGCGAAATAAAAAAGCGAGCCCGGATATTTCATATTAACAACGGGGTAAGGATACCCCCTTTGCTTTCAATGAGTTATATGTATATCAATAGGTTAAGAATGCACTTTAGTACAACCATTAATGGTTGTTAGTGGTTACAGACAGCTTTTTTCGACACCTGAGAATAAAATATACGACAAAACTCTGTCGGTCTGGATGAATGGTTAGTTCATAAGTGAGTGATATTATAGGGAGAGTTTATAGGTGGGGGAGAGAGTGAGAGATCACCATCATTCTGGCTACACAGAACCTTCGTTCAAATTTGGTATTGGTGCCCAACTGAAGCGAGGCACCACATGACACTGATTTTTCACTATCTGATAGGATTAAACTGGCTATTGGCTAAACAGTACATTTTCTTTTTAGTGAGATTATGTCGAGTCTTCTCTATGTCAAATGAACCATATTTATGACATTGATCCCTGAAATAATGCTGTGCCTGGCGGCGACATCCACGATTCTCTACGGAACCTCTCTTGTAATTAGAGCAAACTGCATTGTAGTCAATCTTGTTATTTTCATAGCTATTAACGAACCTGATAGTAAACATCATGTTTATTGATATTCACTGACCAGCTATTAAAGCTAATAAATAAAAGAACGGCCATGACTTTAAACTTCAAGGAAATAGATTGCATTTTGTTGAAAACCACTAAAACACTTTTTATCATCAGTACTCTTAGCTCAGGAACTCATTTAAGCCCATGCACAATGAAAGGGTGCTCTCTCGGGTTAATAGCTGACTCAGCAATCAAATAGAACTTTGCCTGACATAACGTTAGACCACAGTTGTTCCCCGCGCCCCTTGCTATGGATAAGAGATCTTGTTTCCAGAAGTACTTCTGCCCCGGCTAATTTCCACCTCATTCGTGAACCGCATAGCCGTTGTTTGACCAATGTCTTACATGCTGCTTCTGTGACTCCGGAACCGATCGGCCAGTTTTGCTCCAGAGCCTCTTGATACTTCATTAAGTGATGATTGTTGGTAAAGTAGGTCACTGCTTTGTAACGCTTTTCTATCAGTGCCGTCGTCTTTTTTGGGAGTTCTGCTGATTCAATTTCCTTATTGATTTGTACCTATTATAGGTAACG
>NZ_JBLYNS010000125.1:0-15466 GCF_049310205.1 Endozoicomonas sp. ALC013
GGCTCCATTGCCATCCAGACTGTTGAAAACTCGTTATTACATTGGAGCAACAAGGACTGTGAAAGCCGCAGGCCTATTACGCTGTGGACTGGTTTGTTGTATGCGGGTTTCAGGTCGTAAAGTTGCGGATATTGTTTGCTTATTATTGGCCGTGTTCTGGTGGCAAGTGGCAAAAACAAAGCCCGAAACATGCCGGGCTTTTAATCAGGAAGCGTGGTCAAGCGGCTCTATCTGGATTTCAGGTGTTGTTGATCAGAAAATCCATCAAGAGCTTTATTAAAATACTCAAGCAGCCTGGGCAGTTTGCACTCCCACAAAATCAGCTGCTTTTTTCGGTGGTTTGACCATAAGACCAATGGCAGCCGCTGCAAAACTTACTCCGGCACAGATCATAAAGGTGCTCTCATAATCGCCCGTGGTGTCCAGCAGATAGCCTGCCAGTTTCGGACCGGCCATGCCCGCAACACCCCACGCGCTGAACAGGATAGCGTAGTTAAAGCCCAGGTTCCGGGTACCGAAGAAGTCTGCCGTTGCAGACGGGAATACTGCCAGCATTGCACCATAGCCGAAGGTGATAACCAATGAACCCATCAGGATCATGCTAAAGGTATCAAAACCACTGAACATCAACAGCACAGCACCTTGCAACGTGTACAGAATGCTCATGGTGCGGGCACGACCGATCCTGTCAGATATTAAGCCAGCACCCGGGCGGCCCAAAGCATTGGCGACAGAGAACGCCTGAACCAGCAGGGTAATGTTAAAGGTATCGGTCAGTTGCAGCTTGGCAATGTTACCAATATGACCAATCATCATCAGACCGGTCATGGAACCTGCCAAGAACATCAGCCACAACATGGCAAACTGTGGCGTCCTGATCATCTGCTTCCAGTTGTACTCACCGGTTTGTGGGCCATCAGCAACAACCGGTCTCTCTTTGGCCTTTTTATCCGCAGTCGCCATGCCTGTTGTGGTTTCCGGAACACTCATGAACTGGGCACCAGTAACGATCACACTACCGAAGAACACCGCCAGTATATTAAAGCTGGCAAACAGGCCATATTCTGCGATCAGGTATTTGGCCAGCGGTGCCGCATACAGTGGTGCCAAACCAAAGCCGGTGACAACCAGACCGACAATTAACCCTTTTTGCTCCGGTTTGAACCATTTCACTGCTGCCGGAGCTGTTGCGGAATAACCCAAACCGATGCCTGCACCATTGAGAACACCAAAACCCAGGATAACGCCGGTCTCGGTGGGCATGGCACTGCACAGGAACATACCTGCCGCAGTGCACAGACCTGCGATGGTGATCACAACGCGCGGCCCCAGGCGATCCTGCAGCTTACCACCTACCAGCATGACCAGCGCAAACGCGGCAATGGCCGCTGCGTAGGGCGTGGATGCCTGAGAAGCGGTCCAGCCCTGAGTGTTGATAAAATTCTCGGAGAAGATACTCCACGTGTACAGACTGCCAAACATTAAGTTAATCGCCAGGCCAGCCGTCACTACGACCCAGCCACGATTCGTACCAGTTGCCATTGATGCCTCACTTAAAGCCAAGTTTATAATTTCTGTCACTAACCGAATGCTTTATTTGTTATCCAAATCTCAATGCCAAAATAAAACAGCTTGTACTACTGTTAAATAAAAAACGAAAAGCAAATAACAGCAATAAACAAACTGTTTTCCACGGCAAAGAAAAAAGTAAGTAGCACAGGGCATTGTTGTTCGTTAATCCTTGCAAAGGATTTTGCCTGCCTGCTTTACAGATGGCGATACCACCTGTAACAATTTTTCGAAAACAATAAGAAGGTGTTGTTCAATTGTTTCCTGTTCTCAATATTTTCTGCATATATTCTCTACCATGGCTTTCAAAACAGTCCTGTAAGAAAAAGAATCATTACTGAGATAAAAGCTCTGATTCTGATTGTATTTATTAAATCAACTGGAAAGATTGACAGAAGTCAAATAACAATCAATTAAAAATAATGTTGCCTTTATTGTAATTACAGGGTGTTATATTTTTAAAAATGATATTATTTGTATCATTGTTGATGTTTCCCTGAAACCTGTTTTCAAAGGGCTAATCAGATATTCAGTAGCATCATCAACATGCCGCCAGTTAAATGAAGTAACTGATCGATTGGTACTGCACCGCCCAAGCCTGAGCATTTTTTTGATCGGACAGCCTCCTGGCCCCACCTGACCGGTAGGGCTGGCTTCCGTCTCAGTCAGGCATCAGGGTTATCAGATTCTCTCAGACGTTCCTGCCGTTTCTGCTCCTCAGCCAGAACTGCTTTTATTTCGGCCAGCACTGAGTCCACATCGGCGGCTTGCTCCGCTTCGGTGAACAGGCCGGTCAGTTCGGTTTCCGGGGTCAGTTCGCCATCTTCGTAGAGTGCCCACATCTCTTTGGCATACTGGCTGTTCAACAGGTCCGGTGCAAATTGTCCATAGTATTCTGTGATGTTGTTGATATCCCTGGCCAGCATCGAGCGGGCATGGTTGTTGGCCGAGGCATCCACGGCCTGGGGCAGGTCAATAATCACCGGGCCGTAGTCATCCACCAGAACATTGAATTCCGACAGGTCGCCATGAACCAGGCCAGCGCAGAGCATCAGCATGACATAATGCATCATGGTGGCGTGGTCTTCACGGGCCTGTTCGGCGGACATGGTCACTTCACCCAGGCGCGGGGCAACCTGACCTTCATCATCCGTCAGCAGTTCCATCAACAGTACGCCATCCAGGCAGATATAAGGCTGTGGGACTCTTACGCCCGCTCTGGCCAGGCGGAACAGGGCGTCAACCTCGGCACTCTGCCAGGTCTCTTCCTGCTGTTTCCGGCCATATCTGGAGCCTTTCTCGATGGCTCGCTGCCTGCGACTGTTGCGCTCTTTGCGACCTTCCTGATATTGGACGGCCTTTTTAAAGCTGCGCCTGGCCGCTTCCTTATAAACCTTGGCGCAGCGGATATCATTGCCACAGCGCACCACATAGACATCGGCTTCTTTACCACTCATTAGCTGGCGGAGTACTTCATCCACCAGTCCTTCATCAACCAGGGGTTGGATTCGTTTCGGGGTTCTCATAAGGCACTTTTACCTTATTTGAACCCGCTAGGGAATAGCGCTTTTGGTAATAACCTTTGGGAATAGCGCATGACAGGCTGATGCGTTTGGGAATTGCAGTATAAGCCGTGCGCCGAAATCGTGTTGTTGGTCAATCTCCTGATTTGCCATATATGGTTTATAAAAGCTAATGTCCTAATACACCACTGGATTGAATGAGGCTCCAATGAAGAAGCTGAAGAATGAAAAAGAGCTGGTAAAGAAGGCCATTGAATATGGCATGAAATATGGTGAGAAGCGGGGGGTTGTGGAATTTGAGGCGACCGATTCTGCCAGTGAGAAAATCGAATATATATACCGGCTGCTGGTCCATGATAACCTCATCCAGCCTCTGCCAGAGGATCAGGTATCCCAGGTGACCATGAAGCACAAACTGGCAATTTGGGCATCTAAACAGAAGTTGGGCTGATCACGGCCTTATGCCATTTGCAAGGAGGTTTTACGTGCCACACTGTATTATCGAATACTCGCGGCCACTGGAAGCAATTGTCAGTCCAGAGGCCCTGATGGAAAGTGTGCATCAGGGAGCTGTCAGCTCCGGGCTGTTTGACGTGTCGACCATTAAGGTCCGGGCGCTGCCTTACGATCATTATCGTACAGGTACGGAGCAGGGGGGGCAGTTTATTCATATAACGGCTCGAATTCTATCCGGACGGAGTTTGCAACAGAAACAGGAACTGTCCGGTATTTTGCTGGATGCTGTAGAGGGAACTCCCCTGGATAATGTCTCCATTACTGTTGACGTGGTTGATATGGAGCGGACGGTCTACGGCAAATCGATGATTGGCTAATGAGCCTGAGGAATACCTCTCCCGGGCTCATTTTGATGATTTGGTCTGGTTTTCAGGATGGAACATCTCATCGTAGGTTTCGGAAAAAACCAGCTGCAAGTGAGGAGCAATATGATCTCCAAGGGTTTCTTTTGCCTCACTGATGCTGTGGAAAATAGCGGGGGATGTATCGTTATTTCTCAGCAGGTGCTTACCGTCCACCCGGCATAGATAGATATCCCCTTCCTGACTCAGCAGCTGGACAGGCAGCTGGTTTTTTTTGAAGGCTTTTTTCAGTTCTTTAATGGTCATTGATCTTCTCCATTGGATTATTTGAACATTGATGAAGAAAACGACGATTTAACCTGGATGTTTTCCTGTAACCAGCTGTCCGGCAAAAGGGTTGTCCAGTCCACAGGATGGCATTCCCAAAGGTTGTATGTAAGCAATCCAACTCATGGTTGCAACTCCTTTGCAGTGAAATACTTATAACTTTTGAGCCCTACCCCAAGCCACTTAACCTGATAACAGGCTTCTGGCGCATTGGAGGCAGCTTTTTTGCCGTGAATTCATACCTTATTCAGAAGCTGCCTCTGTTGTCAATCACCAGACAAAGTTAGCCTTCGCCATCTCGCCGTTATCCACCAGAACATCCTGTGCGGTCATACTGCGATTGATGATCGCCATAAAGTAAACCCACTGTGCTATTTCTTCAGAACTGGCCCATTTTGGCAGTAGCGTTTCATTCATGATGGCCTGCCATTTTTCAGGATCGTCCATGACCGGTCTGTTCAGTTCGGTAAGCACGCCTCCCGGGGAAATACTGTTGCAGGTGGCACCGTATTGAGCAACCTGCAGCGCAGTCCATTTAGTGTAGGCGACAACACCGCCCTTTGAGGCTACATACTCTGGAAATTCAGCACCGGAATGAGCACTGGCAGAGGCAACATTGACAATGGATTGAATCGCCGGTTGCAGGCCGTACAGCATGGTACAGTTCATCACCCCGCCTAAATTAATGGCGATGTCCTGTGTGGTGTTTTGCACCCCGGCGTTGTTGATCAGGTGTGTTACGCCCTTAATGGCTGGGAGCGATTCCGGGTTCGCCACATCGGCTAAAAAATGGTGGTAACGGTCGTTAACCAGTTCGCCGGGATTAACATCGATACCCACCACGGTGATGCGTTCATCTTGCAGAAAACGCTGACAAACCGCCAGGCCAATACCTGCACTGGCTCCGGTAATAATGACTTTCATGTACGCTCCCATATTTCCCTGACCTTGATTTTTCTGCACAGATACACGGCAGGAGTATCACACAGGCTGGTCACCACAAAGATACCATAGCTGGTGATGATGATACTGAGCAGGTCCGGCACCGGGAACGTCCCGTAAAACGCTCCGAAAGTAAACAGAACCGCATTCAGGAACTGCGAAATCATGGTGGACACATTGTTGCGCAGCCACAGATAATTCTCGGTAAGCCCGGTCCAGTGCCAGATTTTGTGGTAAAGCCACACATCAAAGCGTTGTGTAATGGCATAAACCAGCAGGCCGGTAATCATCAGGCGAGGCGTGTTGCTGAAGATGGCCTGAATATGCGGCATGGCAAAATCCAGGGAATTGGGCATGAAATACAGCCAGCTCTGGGAAATGGCAATAAACAGTGCCGAGGTAAAGAAGCCGACATTGACTGCGTAGTCAGACCATTTTTTACCACCCACCTCACTGAGGATATCGGTCACCAGGAAGGTGGAGGCAAACATGATATTCCCCAGGGTCATCTCCATACCGAAGGCATTGATCTGCACCAGTACTTCAATATTAGCGGCCACGATGGCCAGCACGGTGTAACAGAGGAGCCCCATTTTGCCGAACAGGCGGTAAGTTAAAATGACCATGCCGTAAAATAACAAAAGCTGGCCAATCAATAGTAATTCGTTCAAGTGTACCCTCAGATATCAACTGCTTGTTATGGTGTTGCGATTAACGGATGTTTGAGAGCAATTTTCAATACCAACATATACCGAATTATTGGTGTCACCGGCCATCAGGCTGTTGCCTTATCGGTTATGGCGTGCTCTTATTTTTTATGTCTTGATATTCTATGGTGCGATAAGTCTGTATCGGCTGCCAGCCAGCCTGTTTCCTTCAGTTTTTCTGCTCTTGCATGCATCTCAACCATTTGGCCTTTAAATGTATAATCCATCAAATCATCGGGTAGTTTGATGTTGTGTTTTTTCAGGCTATTGATAAAGCTGAAAGATCGAAGAGCACAACCTGTTGAGCCGATATACAATAATTTGTCGTATAATTCTACATGCTTTTTCCGTGAGGTAATGCGTTTCAGCATTTGATAGATTGTACTTGTAGGAGCCTGATGGTAAATCTCTTTTTTGTTAAAGCCGTAATGATAGACATAGTACAACATCCAGTCTGCCTTCTGTGGTACGGAGTTAAACGTCATACCTTCTATTGGACTTATGTTAACAATCAGGTTTGCACTCTTTAGCCTGCTATCGAAATTTTTGAAATTAAACTGATATCTGGTAAGTCTATTGAGAAACCAGGCGGCAAACTCCTTGGGTAAGGCTGGTATAACATTTTTTTTGCCAACGGCAGGATAGGGAGTAACCGTCTTTGCCCAGGTGCCGCCAAACTTATCTACACATAAATCAGCCAGTTTTCGTAATGTCAATATATTCCAGCGGGTGATTCCTTTAATGGCAGGGAGGGGGAGGGGGGGAGTCCCTTCTTTAATGCTAATCAAGGCACTTTCCAGTACTCGGGGCCCCTGGTTTTTAACCAGCTTATTTTGCAAATACTCATGCAGATAGCGTAAATAGGTATCTTGTGATTCCGCAGGATTCAGTACTCGCATGACTTTAATGAGTTCCCAGTCCGAAAATGGTCGTTCCGGTTTGGCGACTCTATGCAGATGCCTGATATGGGCAGGAAGCCACTTTTTGTAAGGTAAAAAATATCTTTTGCATGGTTCGGGAAATGGAAATACATGCTTGATAAAGCGGCGGGTCATATTGGTAACATGTTTTGATGATTCGATTGTTGATTTACTTAAAAAGTCAATCAAATATTGATAGTAGTCCTCTGATTTTGGATTAATGATGGCTAAATCTTCAAGGTACAGAACTTTTACATCAAGGTTCATTTTCCAGGCCAGAACCCGTACCAGACTGGTTGACCATGCTTTTCTGTGTGTTGATTTTACGGTGTTAAATGACGGGATCTTTACATTATTTCTTACCAGTCTTTGCCTGGTGATTTCAGTATCCTGTTGTTTACTTATGAACTCTTCAAGATAAAAATAGGCAGGTATGGCTGAATAGTCTGTGGTATCCCTGTTAACTGGCACTGCCTGTATATCGGCGGCCGGTAGTGCCTTAACGGCAGTTTCCGAATGATAGGGTGTTATTTTTACCTTTATCTTCTTATAATCTTTACCTGTTGGTGATAGATATTGGTCGGCAATAGTGCTGATAAATTGCTGCCACTGGCTTCCTGGCCAATATTCATGCTGACACGGATCAGCAATGTAAATATCGGAAGCAGCCATATAAGATGGCTGATGATAGCTCCCGTCAGCACAATGCAGATCACTATGCATATATTGGTGTTTAGCTTCATACCATTGGCTTTGCGTCTGTACACTATCACCTGAAAGACTTGGGCATACCATCAAACATACATGAGTGGTGGTTCCATCATTACCTTTCTTTGGTCCGGTTCTTACACAAAAAAAGCTGATAACCATTTTGAACAGGCTGATGGCCGGGTTTTCCAGGCAGCAGGAAGCCATTAAATGGGTCATCTCATCACATTGGGCCACTTTGTAGGTTTTGACTAACTCTGCTATTTGCATGGCGTATTTGGTCTGCTGTTGTGCCAAGTCATTAATAGGGGAAAGTTCTTGTATCAAGTGATGAATCTTCGGTACCAGTAAATACTTATAAATGTTTTCAAGACAGATGAAATTACCGTGAATGGGTAATCTTTTATGCTCTGGCATTTGAGCGGATTTATCAGAAGTTATGACATACTCAATATCCATTTTACCAATATCATCCAGTACTTTACTCAGTATTGTGGGGATTGAATGACTTTCAGCGCTCTGCTTTGAATCAATCTGCAGTTTACTTTTCTGAGAGTTTTGGTAAACAGGCTGGCCTTTTGCCATGGCAACCTGATATTCCGGTAGTTTCTTTTGAACGCTTTTCTGTTTAACACGCCCCTGATGATTAATCCGGGTGGTGTCCAGCCTGATCTTTTTCGAGGGATTGTTGTTATCCTGTTGCTGTTTTCTTTTATTCTGACGGTTTTTTTGGGGCTTTCGATCATCCATAAGCCGTATGTGGTGATGGGTAGCAGTGGATACCAGCATATTATGATTTAACCTGTTAATGGCAGTGGTGTTGTGATCTCTCAAGGCATTAGAAAACTTTTTTATGTTTTATTTTTTTATGGTACGACAGGTCTATATCCGCTGCCAGCCAGCCAGATCCCTTCAGTTTTTTCGCTCTTGCATGCATCTCAGTCACCTGCTCTTTGACTGTGTAATCCATTAAATCATCGGGTATTTTAAAGTTGTGTTCTTTCAGTCTCCTGATAGCAGTGAGCGATTGAAGACCAAAACCTGTTGAGCAGACATACAATAATTTATCGTATAATTCTGAATGCTTTTTCCGGGAGGTAATGCGTTTCAGCATTTGATAGATTGTTCTTGTCGATGCCTGATTGTAAATCTCTTTTTTGTCAAAGCCGTAATGGTAGATATAGTACAGCATCCAGTCTGCCTTCTGTGGTACGGGGTTAAATGTGATACCTTCTATTGGACTGATGTTAACAATCTGGTTTGCACGCTTTAGACTGCCATCGAAATTACTGAAATGAAACTGATATCTGGTAAGTCTATGGAGAAACCAGGTGGCAAAATCCCTGGGTGAGGTTGGTATAATTTCTTTTTTGTCAACGGAAGTATAGGGAGTCACCATTTTTACGGAGATGCCGCCAAACTTTTCGACACATAAATCAGCCAGTTTTCGTAATGTAAATATATTCCAGCGGGTGATTCCATTAATGGCAGGGAGGGGGATGTTAGCCTTTTTAATGGTGATGAAGGCATTTTGCAGTATTCGGGGCCCCTGGTTTTTAACCAGCCTATTTTGCAAATACTCATGTAGATAGCGTAAATAGGTATCTTGTGATTCCACAGGATTGAGCACTCTCAATATTTTAATGCATTCCCAGTCCGGCAATGGTCGTTCAGGTTTGGCTACTTTGAGCAAATGCCTGATATGGCCTGGCAGCCACTTTTCTGATGGTAAAAAATATCGACTGCATGGTTCAGGAAATGGAAAACCCTGGATGTTAAAGCCGTCGGTCATATTGGCAACATGATTTGATGATTCGACTGTTGATTTAGCTAACAAGTCAATCATATATTGATAGTAGTCCTCTGATTCTGGATTAATGATGGCTAAATCCTGACGGTACAGAACTTTACTATCAAGTTTCATTTTCCAGGCCATGACTCGTATTAAACGTATTGACCATGCTTTCCTGTAGGCTGATTTTACGGTGTTGAATGAAGGGATCTTTACTTTATTTTTTATCAGTTTTTTCCTGGTGATCTCAGTAGCCTGTTGTTTATTTACGAACTCTGCAAGATAAAAATAGGCCGGTATGGCTGAATAGTCTGGGGTATCCCTGTTAACTGGTACTGCCTGTATATCTACGGCCGGTAGAACCTTAACGGCAGTTTCTGAATGATAGGGCGTTATTTGTACCTTTATTTTCTTAAAATCTTTACCCGTTGGTGATAGATATTGATCGGCAATATTGCTGATAAATTGTTGCCACTGGTTTCCTGGCCAATATGCATGCTGACACGGATCAGCAATGTAAATATCGGAAGCAGCCATATAGGATGGCTGATGATAGCTCCCGTCTGCACAATGCAGATCACTACGAGTAGCTCGGTGTTTAGCTTCATACCATTGGCTTTGTGTCTGCACACTTTCACCAGAAAGACGTGGACATACCATCAAACATACATGAGTGGTGGTTCCTTCGACAATTCCTTTTTTTGCTCCGTTTCTGACAAAAAAAAAGCTGATAACCATTTTGAACAGGCTGATAGACGGGTTTTTCAGGCAGCAGGAAGCCATTAAATGGGTCAACTCATCACATTGGGCTACTTTGTAGGTTTTGACTAATTCTGCTATTTGCATGGCGTATTTGGTCTGCTGTTGTTGCAAATCAGTAACATGAGCAAGTTCTCGTATCAAGTGATGAATCTTTGGTACCAGTAAATACTTATAAATTTTTTCAACACAGGTGAAATTGCCGTGAATGGATAACCTTTTATGCTCTGGCATTTGAGCGGATTTATCAGAGCTTATGGCATACTCAATATCCATTTTACGAATATCTTCCAGTGCTTTACTCAGTATTGTGGGAATTGAATGACTTTCAGTGCTCTGATTTGTGTCAATCCGTAGTTTACTTTTTTGAGAGTTTTGGTGAGCAGGCTGACTTTTTGCCATAGTAACCTGGTATTCTGGTAGTTTCTTTTGATCTCTCGTCTGTTTAACACGCCCCTGATGATTTATTCGGGTAGTGTCCAGCCTGGCCTTTTTCGGGGGATTGTTATTATCCTGTTGCTGTTTCCTTTTATTTTGACGGTTTTTTGGGGGCTTTTGATAATTCATAAGCCGTGTGTTTTGATGGGTAGCAGTGGATACAAGCATATTATGATTTAACCTGTTATTGGCAGCGGTTGTTATGATTTCTCCGGGCGTTAGAAAACTTTTTTATGTTTTGATTTTTTATGTTTTGATTTTTTATGTTTTGATTTTTTATGGTACGACAGGTCTATATCCGCTGCCAGCCAGCCAGATTTCTTCAGTTTTTCCGCCCTTGCGTGCATCTCAATCATCCGGCCCTTGACTGTGTAATTTATTAAATCATCGGGTAGCTTGATGTTGTGTTGTTTCAATTTTCTCAAATAAGGGTGAGTTTTAAGAGCACTCCATGTTGAGCTGAGATACAGTAATCTATCGTATAATTCTGAGTGCTTTTCTGGTGAGGTAATGCGTTTCAACAGTTGATAGAGTGTTGTTGAAGAGGTCTGGTGGTAAATCTCTTTTTTGTCAAAACCGTACTGATAGACATAGTACAACATCCAGTCTGCCTTCTGCGGTACGGGATCAAATGTGATACCTTCTATCGGACTGATGTTAACAATCAGGTTTGCAGTCTTCAGGCTGCCATTGAATCTATTGAAATTAAATTGACAGTTAGTAAGTTTGTTGAGAAACCAGTCGGCAAACTTATCGGGTAAGGTTGGTATAACTTCTTTTTTGCCAGCAGAAGGATCGGGAACAACCGTTTTTGCGGTGATGCCGCCAAACTTTTTTACACATAAATCAGCCAGTTTTCGTAATGTCAATATATTCCAGCGGGTAATTCCTTCAATGGCAGGGGGAGGGACGTTTCCCCGTCTAATATAGCGGATGGTATTTTCCAGTACCCGGGGGCCCTGGTTTTTAACCAGCTTATTCTGCAAATACTCATGTAGATAGCGTAAATAGGTATCTTGTAGTGCCACAGGATTCAGTACTTTCAATACTTTAATCAGTTCACAGTCCGAAAATGATCGTTCAGGTTTGGCTAGTCTAATCAAATGCCTGATATGGCCCGGCAGCCACTCATCCGATGGTAAAAAATATCGACTGCATGGTTCAGGAAATGGAAACCCATGGTTGTTAAAGCTTTTGGTCATTTTGATAACATCCATTGATGATTCGATGGTTGATTTACCTAAAAAGTCAATCATATATTGATAGTAGTCCTCTGATTTTGGATTAATGATGGCTAAATCCGTACGGTGCAGAACTTTAACATCAAGGTTCATTTTCCAGGCCAGAACTCGTATCAAATTTGTTGACCATTTTTTCCTGTGTGATGGTTTTACGATCTCAAATGAAGGGATCTTTACACTATTTCTTACCAGTCTTTGCTTGGTGATATCAGCAACCCGTGGTTTATTGATTGGTTTCTTTACAAATTCTTCAAGATAAGAATAGACCTGCATGGCTGAATAGTCTGTGGTATCACTGCTAACTGGCGCTGTCTGTACATCTTCGGCCGGTAGCTCCATAACGGCAGTTTCCGAATGATAGGGCGTTATTTGTACCTTTATTTTCTTAAAATCTTTACCTGTTGGTGTGAGATATTGATCAGCAATATTGCTGATAAATTGCTGCCACTGGCTTCCTGGCCACAATTCATGCTGACACGGATCAGCAATGTAAATATCGGAAGTAGCCATATAGGATGGCTGATGATAGCTCCCGTCAGCACAACGCAGATCACTATGAGCATGTTTGTGTTCAGCTTCATACCATTGGCTTTGCATCTGCACACTATCACCTGAAAGACTTGGGCATACCATCAAACATACATGCGTGGTGGATCTTTTCATCTTTCCTTTCTTTGCTACGGCTCTCGCACTAAAAAAGCTGATAACCATTTTGAACAGGCTGATGTCCGGATTTTCCAGGCAACAGGAAGCCATTAAATGAGTCATCTCATCACATTGGGCTACTTTGTAGGTTTTGACTAACTCTGCTATGTGCCTGGCGTATTTGGTCTGCTGCTGTTTCAAGTCATTAACAGGAGAGAGTTCTTGTATCAAATAATGAATCTTTGGTACCAGTAAATGCTCATAAATCATTCCAACACAGGTAAAATTGCCGTGAATGGGTAATCTTTTATGCTCTGGCATTTGAGCGGATTTATCAGAGCTTATGGCATACTCAATATCCATTTTACGAATATCATCCAGTACTTTACTAAGTATTGTGGGAATTGAATCACTTTCAGTGCTCTGTTTTGAATCAATCTGCAGTTTACTTTTCTGAGAGTTTTGGTGAATAGGCTTACCTTTGGCCATAGCAACCTGATATTTCGGTAGTTTCTTTTGATCTCTCATCTGTTTAACAAGCCCCTGATGATTAATCCGGGTGGTTTCCAATCTGATCTTTTTTGAGTGATTGTTGTTATCCTGTTGCTGTTTTCTTTTCTTTTGACGGTTTTTTTGGAGCTTTTGATCATCCATAAGCTGTGTGTTTTGATGGGTAGCAGTGGATACCAGCATATTATGATTTAACCTCTTAATGGCAGTGATTGTTGTGATCTCTTAACCCAGATATTTCATAAACGTGCTCCCGATCCTTTTTTATGTCTTGATATTCTATGGTGCGATAAGTCTATATCGGCTGCCAGCCAGCCAGATTTCTGCAGTTTTTTGGCTCTTGCATGCATCTCAGTCACCTGATCTTTGACTGAATAATCCATTAAATCATCAGGTAGTTTGATGTTGTGTTTTTTCAGGCTCCTGATAATACTAAGAGATCGAAGGCCAGAAGCTGTTGAGCTGACATACAATAATTTATCGTATAATTCTGAATGCTTTTTCCGGGAGGTAATGCGTTTCAGCATTTGATAGATTGTGTGTGTAGGAGCCTGATGGTAAATCTCTTTTTTGTCAAAACCGTAATGACAGACATAGTACAACATCCAGTCTGCCTTCTGTGGTACGGGTTTAAATGTGATACCTTCTATTGGACTGATGTTAACAATCAGGTTCGCAGCCTTTAGCGTGCTATCGAAATTAATGAAATTAAATTGATATTTGGTAAGTTTGTTGAGAAACCAGTCGGCAAACTCATCGGGTGAGGTTGGTATCACGTCTTTTGTACCAAAAGAAGGATAGGGTGCAACCGTTTCTGCGGAGATTCCGCCAAATTTTTTTACACATAAATCAGCCAGTTTTCGTAATGTCAATATGTTCCAGTTGGTGATTCCTTCAATGGCAGGGAGGGGGATGTTAGCCTTTTTAATGGTGCTGAAGGCATTTTGCAGTATTCGGGGCCCCTGGTTTTTAACCAGCCTATTTTGCAAATACTCATGTAGATAGCGTAAATAGGTATCTTGTAGTTCTACAGGGTTCAGTACTCTCAATATTTTAATCAGTTCACAGTCCGAAAATGATTGTTCAGGTTTGGCTACTCTGGCCAGATGCCTGATATGGCCTGGCAGCCACTCCCTGGATGGGGAAAAATATCGACTGCATGGTTCCGGAAATGGAAATCCATATTTGTTAAAGCTTTTGACCATATTGATAACATGTTGTGGTGATTTGATTGTTGATTTACCTAAAAAGTCAATCATGCATTGATAGTAGTCCTCTGATTTTGGATTAATGATGGCTAAATCCTTACGGTGCAGAACTCTAACATCAAGGTTCATTTTCCAGGTCAGAACCCGTACTAAGTTTGTTGACCATTTTTTCCTGTGCTTTGATTTTACGGTGTTTAATGAAGGGATTTTCACACCATTTCTTATCAGTCTTTCCTTAGTGACCAAAGCAGCCCGTTGTTTTAGTTTCTCAGCTTTTTTCGCTGTATTGGCTGCGAACTCCGCAAGATAAAAATAGGCAGGCATGGCTGAATAGTCTGTAGAATCACTGTTAACGGGTACTGCCGCCTGTACCTTTGCAGCCGTTAGCTCATTAGCAGTAGTTCCCGAATTATAGGGCGTTATTTGTACGGTTATTTTCTTAAAATCTTTATCTGTTGGTGTGAGATATTGATCGGCAATATTGCTGATAAATTGCTGCCACTGGCTTCCTGGCCAAAATTCATGCTGACACGGATCAGCAATGTAAATCTCGGAAGTAGTCATATAGGTTGGCTGATGATAGCTCCCGTCAGCGCAATGCAGATCACTATGAGTATATTTGTGTTTAGCTTCATAGCATTGGCTTTGCATCTGCACACTATCACCTGAAAGCCTTGGGCATACCATCAAACATACATGAGTGGTGGGTCTATCCAGCTTTCCTTTTTTTGATCCGGTTCTCGCAAAAAAAAAGTTGATCACCATTTTGAACAGGCTGATGGCCGGGTTATCCAGACAGCAGGAAGCCATTAAATGCGTCATCTCATCACATTGGGCCACTTTGTAGGTTTTGACTAACTCTGCTATTTTGATGGCGTATTCGGTCTGCCGTTGTTTTAAGTCATTAATAGGGTAAGATTCTTGTATTAAGTGATGAATCTTTGGTACCAGTAAATTCTTATAAATCTTTTCAACATAGGTAAAATTGCCGTGAATGGATAATCTTTTATGCCTTGGCATTTGAGTGGATTTATCAGAGGTTATGGCATACTCAATATCCATTTTACGAATATCCTCCAGTACTTTACTCAGTATTGTGGGAATTGAATGACTTTCAGCGCCCTGCCTTGAATCAACTTGCAGTTTGCTTTTCTGAGAGTTTTGGTGAATAGGCTGACCTTTTGCCATAGCAACCTGGTATTTCGGTAGTTTCTTTTGATCTCTCGTCTGTTTAACACGCCCCTGATGATTAATCCGGGTGGTTTCCAATTTGATCTTTTTTGAGGGATTGTTGTTATCCTGTTGCTGTTTTCTTTTATTTTGACGGTTCTCCGGAGATTTTTGATAACCCATAAGCCG
>NZ_JBLYNS010000126.1:0-15417 GCF_049310205.1 Endozoicomonas sp. ALC013
TTGAAAGAGCATGACTCCTGACGCTTTTAGCGTGGACAGGTGTCGAAAAAAACTGCCTACAACCATTAATAACCATCAATGGTTGAACGAAAGTGCATTTATAACCACTTGATAAATATATAACTTATTGAAAATAAAGGAGGTAATTTATACCTCCTGTTAATATGAAATATCCGGGCTAAACCTTTAACCTATCCGGGCGACTCAGAATGAAACGAGTTTGTCCGGAGATTTCCACCTGTGCCACAGAAACAACGCCCATCATCGAAGTCTTCAGAACAGAAGTCTTCACCAAAAAAGAAAGTTTCAACAACGTCGGGTAACCACAACATTCTGGATACCGATGGGCTCCAAACCTCTGGCTTAAGAGCCAATAACAGCATTCTGGTCAACAAAGAGGTTGGCAAGTATCAGGTCCAACAGACATCAGGGCTGGCTTCTCAATTTGAGCAGGAAAAAGAGAAAGCTGCGCGGCAACGGGCATTGCTGGAAAGTCTCCACCCCGGATGGACCGCCCCGGATCAATCCGACTTTACCGGGCTATCTCTGAACCATCGGGATCTGGAGCGCATGCGTTTTAAAAACAGCCTGATGCAGCGCTGTAAATTCCGGTCCGGCAAACTGCGAGGCGTTTATTGGAAAAACTGTGACCTGCGTGGTGCCGATTTTCGCCATACCGATCTGCGGGACTGCATTCTGGATGGCTGTAATTTGAATGGAGCCGACCTTCGTCACGCCAACCTGGCCAATGCCAGGGTTATTGATTCCGACCTCTCAGCAGCGAATTTTGATCATGCCGTGCTGGATAAGGCGGTGATTGAAAACTGTGATATGACCGCACAAACCTTCCACAACAGCTCCTGCCGGAAAATACGTTTATACAACAGTCATATCATCCACGGATTCTTTGATAATACCGATTTTTCACAGGCAGAGATTCAGGATATGGAGTTTCGTCACTGTACCCTGACCAAAACGTCATTCAACAATGCGGCGATCCAAAACGCATCATTCAAAGGGTGTGAAAGTTTTGATGAAGGCCCCTCTTTTTCCGGGGCAACAATGAATGAAGTAACCATGGCTGACTGTGAACTACAGTCTGTAAGTCTGGCCAATACCGAAATATCTCAGTGTGTCTGGGAACGTGTCAGCTTAACCAGCGCCCAATTGGATAATGCCGTATTCAACAAGGTCAGCTTCAATGAAGGCGTTTTCACCGACTGCTTCAGTGTGGAAAAGGCACCCACCTTTACCCAGTGCCATCTGAATCATTTACTGATCGAGCATACCGACCTGACCGATGCGCACTTCAGCCAGAGTTGTTTTATCGGAACCATTATCAAAGACTCAGATATTGATCAGTGGCAACTGCACAATACCCGAATCGCACCGGATACAATGATTGAGTAAGGCTGGCCGCTTCAGTGGCTATGATCACACCGGAAAACCAGCCTCATCCTGTTTATCTTTCTGTCAACGCATTCTGTTTGGCCCTGAGAATAGGCTTAAGCAGATAGGCCATCAGCGTCTTATCTCCGGTGATAATGTCCACATTGGTTCTCATACCGGGAATAATCATAAGCGGTTTATCTTCTGAGCCGACGAAGTTATTTTTAGTCCGGATTCGGACAATATAAAAGCTCTCGCCTTTCTCATCCTTGATGGTATCAGCACTGATGTGCTCAACCTCACCTTCAAGCCCACCATAAATCGCAAAGTCATAGGCCGTCAGCTTAACCACTGCTTTCATCCCCAGACGCAGAAAACCGATGTCTTTGGGCTGAATTTGCGCCTCAATCATCAGGTTATCTTCCAGTGGCACAATCTCCAGCAGACTCATGCCGGGCTGAACGACCCCACCCAGCGTAGTGACATGGATTTTCTTAACAATGCCATCCATGGGTGATTTGATCAGAGTCCGGTCTACCTGGTCTTCAAGGGCATGGTTAGACTCACCTAACTGATCCAGATGAACTTCCGTTTCCTTGAGTTCCTGAACAATATCAGCACGGTATTCCTGAAAAACCTCTTCTTTGCGGGACAGCGCCTCCTGATAGGCCGCCTGTAACTTTGGAATACTCAGCTCAGTTCTCCGCATTTGTGACTCAAGGTCATTCACCCGCTGTCTTAACTGAATCAGCTCAACCCTGGAGACAACACCCTGCTCTGCCAGAGGAACGGTCAATTCAAGTTCATCCTGTCCCAGTTCAAAGCTGGTGGTCAAAAATATCAGCTGATCCTCTGTGGTGGCTAACTCATGCTCAGCCTGGACAGCCTGCTCCCGGGCAACATTGAGCTCTGCAATGAAGCGGTCGGCACGCTGATAAAAAATTTCCCGCTCTCGCTCCATATAAGCCGGATAGTCGTCCAACTCAGCCGGGAAGTTCAATGTTTCACCAGACAACTCGGCTCTCAGTCTGGCCGCTTTGGCAAGCTCACTGTAATACTCAATGGCACTTTCCCGAAAGCTGGAAGAGAAACGGGTATCATCCAGCTGCATCAACGGTTGCCCGGAGTGCACCTGTTGCCCTTCTGCAACAAAAATCTGCTCCAGAATCCCACCTTCCAGATTTTGCACCACCTGCAACCGCGACGATGGAATGACGATCCCCAGGCCCCTGGTAATTTCATCCAGCCGGGCAACACTGGCCCAGACGATGGAGGAGAACAGCGCCAGCAGCATAGTGTATATCAGTAAACGGCCACCTTTTGGCGTTCTTATCAACATGGCGACATTGGTATCAGAGATATATTCCATATCATCTGGTAGCACTGTGTCTTCTATCTTTTCTAAAGAGTTCTCTGAAGAAGTCTCTGAAGAGTTCTCCGGAGAATCCTCCCCTTTGCCATCCTCAGAAGCACTCTGCTCTTGGCCATCAGCAACAGTAAATGCCTGTTCTGACTCAGCCGACTCTGAAGAGGTCTCTGAAGAAGCCTCTAAAGAGTTCTCCAAAGAATCCTCCCTCTTGCCATCCTCAGAAGCATTCTGCTCTTGGCCATCAGCAACACTATATGCCAGGCCTGATATCGCCTGTTCAGACTCAGCCGACTTGGTAATGTGGCCTTCTGACGGTTCAGTCTGATTCACAGGTGCCTCTGTCGAGCCCTTTACGTCCTTATCATCGCTGCTACTCATTCCAGCCTATCCTATTTTGAGTTTGCCCTGCCTTAACGCCGCATGTACCTGATCCTTGGGTCCATCCGCAACAATACGTCCACTGTCCATTACGATCAGTCGATCCACCAGATCCAGCATTGAGGCCTTATGGGTAACCAATATCAACGTCTTGCCGCTGCACCGGGTCTTTAGCTGCTCCTTCATCCGCAGCTCTGTGGTGTTGTCCATAGAACTGGATGGCTCATCCATCACCAGAATCGGTGGATTCATCAGCAGGGCACGGGCCAGGGCAATACTTTGTCGCTGCCCTCCGGACAGGTTTTGCCCACGCTCACCCACAATCATATCCAGCCCGTTAGGGTGCTTATTGGCAAACTCCGTTACTCCGGCAATCTCAGCAGCCTCAAGCAACTGGCTGTCGTCAACATGGTTTGCCCCCAGGGTGATATTGTCTTTAATGGAGCCGTAAAACAGTGTGATATCCTGGCTAACGCAGCCAATACTGGAGCGCAGGTCAGTGGGATTGATCTGTCGTAAATCAACACCGTCAACCCGAACTGCGCCTTCTCCCGGTTCATAAAGTCCCAGTATCAGCTTTTCGATGGTTGTCTTGCCGGAACCAATTCGCCCGATAATCCCAACCTTTTCACCGGCTTTAATGCTCAGGCTGACATCTCTTAAGGCCTGAATTTCCTGCTCGGGATAGGAAAAGTTAACCCCATCAAAGTCAATACTGCCTTTCAGGTCCGGACGATTCACGTAATCCCTGTCTTCATGACGTTCGGTTGGCATGTCCATGATCTGATTCAGGCCATCCAGAGCCGATTTGGCCTGGTTATAGCGGGTTGCCAGCCCGGCAATCTGAGCCATGGGTGCCAGACAACGGCCAGACAGCATGACCGAGGCAATCAGTCCCCCCATGCTCAACTCACCTTCAGAGATCAGATAAACCCCAAGAATAACCATGCCTATATTGGCCATTTGTTGAACATAGGCACTGAAACTGGTGGCAGAAGAAGTGAGCAGTTTGGTTTTAATGCTCCAGGTGGCAATATGGCTAACGGCTTTTTCCCATCGGTACTGAATATCACTCTCGGCCTGGGCAATTTTCAGGGCTTCCATGCCTGAGAGGCTTTCAATCAATGTGGCATTTTTCTGCTGACTGGAACGGAGTGTTTTTTCAACGGAGTTTTTAAGAGGTTCCTGAATGAAGAAGCTATATAGACCGATGATAAACATCGCTACCAAAGGCACCAGAGCCACCGGGCCACCAAGCATAAATATCACAAAAAGAATGATACAGGTGAAGGGCAGGTCAACCAGAGCGGTTACTGTTGAAGAGGTAATAAAATCTCGAATACTTTCGAAATCCTGAAGGTTTTTCGCAAAGGAACCAACAGAAGCGGGCTTAGCCGTCATGCTCAACCCCAGAACCTGCTCCATGATGGCAGAAGAGAGCAGAATATCGGACTTTTTACCGGCCAGATCAATAAAATAGCTGCGCACCATTTTCAGAATAAAATCAAAACTGAAAACAATTAACGCACCAACGGCCAGAACCCAGAGTGTATCAAATGCCTGGTTGGGAACCACCCGGTCATACACATTCATCACAAACAGCGGGCTGGCAACCACAAAAATATTGATCAACAGTGATGCCAGTAAAACATCACGGTAAATTCTCCATGAACCGAGAATAGTTCCCCAGAACCAATGTCTGGATTTAACCGTTAATTTCTGCGGGGTCCGACGATCATAACGATGCTTTTCACGGACATAGATAACATAGCCACTGTAAAATTCATTTAATTCTTCAATACTGATTGTTGTCGTGCCCTCACCGGTTTCCGGCATAATAATCCGGGCAGTGCCTTTTGCATGATCAATATCCGACAAAATGCAGGCTTTGCGTTTATTCAGTAACAACACGGCAGGAACAACCAGTGAAGATATTTCGGCAATCTCCCGCTTATGAACTTTACAGGCCAGACCCGCTCTTTCAGACGATCGAATAAATACTTCTGCAGTAAATTTGCCTTTCTCAAGGGGCATTCCAGCTTTTAAAGATTCCCGTGAATACGGATTACCATAATGGCGGGTTAACAAGGCGAGGCATTCAAGAAGGTCATCGCTGCTGACGGGGTGTTCATCAGGGATATCCCAGCCGTCATGAAGGGTACTGGAGTAATTCATAGCTACCTGCTGATTGTTTCATCCGTGTTTTTTTACAAAAGATTGATTCAGAAACAAACAGCATGATTGCCTGAAAGGTATTAATAACTAAAGATTAGCGCAAAATACCAAACAGCTAATTGAAAAATAAAAAATTGAAAAATAAAAAATTGAAAAATAAAAAATTGAAAAACACATTTTTAAATGGTGTTCATATCAGAAATAAAAAACCGGGGAATTTAATTCCCCTAAAACCATTTCAATTAAATTAAAAGACAGTACTGCTTCAATCATCCAGCTGCTGATCAAACACCTCTTCCTGCATCCGTTTAAGACCAATGTGTCTGACATCCTTACCCTTGACCAGGTAAATAACGTGCTCGGCAATATTTCTGGCATGATCCCCAATCCGCTCCAGAGAGCGTAATACCCACATAATATTCAACACCCGGGTAATGGAGCGGGGATCTTCCATCATATAAGTCACCAGTTCACGGGTGGCACTTTTGTATTCCCGATCCACCGCTTTATCCTCTTTAGCCACCGCAAGGGCCTGCTCTGCATCAAACCGGGCAAAGGCATTCAGGGCATCCTGAGTCATCTGGCGGACATGACTGCCAATATGACGGGTTTCAATATAGCCTTTGGGTGCTTCCCCCTGTTCTGACAATTTTATGGCAAATCGGGCAATTTTGGCCGCTTCATCACCAATGCGCTCCAGGTCCGTGGCCACTTTGGTGCATGCCAGAACCAGGCGTAAGTCGCTGGCTGCAGGCTGGCGGCGGGCCAGAATTCTGGAACACTCCTGATCAATGGACGTTTCCATAAAGTTGATGTCGGTGTCTTTTTCACAAACAACGATGGCCAGGTCACTGTCGGCATTGATCAGTGACTCAATGGCATCACTGACCTGCTTCTCAACCGTGCCGCCCATGGACAACAGGTTATTGCGCAGCTCTTCCAGTTCATGGTTGAACTGCTGGGAAATGTGGTGGGTCAGCAAATCGCTTTGGTTAGGCATGGATAATCCTTGGAGGCTGCCAGAAACTGTTGAGATTCAGGAAAGCTCTTCAGCCATAACGGCCAGTAATGTAGTCTTCAGTCTGTTTCTTGCGGGGGTTGGTGAACAGCCTGTCGGTGTCGCCATACTCAATCATCCGCCCCATATACATAAATGCGGTGTAATCCGACACCCGGGCCGCCTGCTGCATGTTATGGGTGACAATCACAATGGTAAATCTGGACTTCAACTCATTGATCAACTCTTCAATCTTCAAAGTGGAGATAGGGTCGAGTGCAGATGCAGGCTCATCCAGAAGCAATACTTCGGGTTCCACCGCAATGGTCCGGGCAATAACCAGACGCTGCTGCTGCCCACCGGATAGGCCCAGTGCGCTTTCATGGAGGCGATCCTTCACTTCATTCCAGAGCGCAGCCCCTTTCAGCGCCCACTCCACAACGTCATCCAGTACCCGCTTTTTATTGATGCCCTGAATTCTCAGGCCATAGGCAACATTTTCATAAATACTTTTTGGGAATGGGTTGGGCTTTTGGAACACCATCCCCACCCGACGACGAAGATCAGCCACATTGACGGATTTCTCGTAGATATTTTGCTGCCCACCGGAAGCATTGGTGAGCCGTATCTGCCCATCCACACGACAGCCATCCACCAGATCATTCATCCGGTTCATACTGCGCAGCAGCGTGGACTTACCACAGCCCGAAGGTCCGATAAACGCCGTTACACGCTTTTGCGGTATCTTCATGGAGACATCAAACAGCGCCTGTTTCTCGCCATAGAACAAGTTCAGGCCAGACACCTCCATACTGGTCGGTTCAAGCTCAAGGTTCAGTACAGAACGACCACGCCCAAGAGACTCAGGATTAACAGCTCCGGGAAGTGCGGAAGGTGGTTCAGCACGACCATCAGCGGTAACACTGGCGTACTTCTCAGGGCTGTTTTCAGGATACGTTATGGCGGTTTTCACAGTAAGAGCCTCACTCAAAGTCTTGTTCAGGCTTTCATCCTTTTTTTCATCCCCTTCCGGCTTTCTATCGATGACGTTATAAAGCTCTTCCGCAGACATCGTGTTCAGTCCTCAAGGCTCTTGTATTTTTCACGTAACCGGTTGCGAATCGCAACGGCGGACAGATTCAGCACGGCAATAACCATCACCAGCAGCAACGCAGTGGCATACACCAGCGGCCTGGCGGCTTCCACGTTCGGGCTCTGGAAACCCACATCAAAAATATGAAAGCCCAGATGCATGAACTTCTGATCAAGATGCAGATAGGGGTAGTTGCCATCCAGCGGCAAGCTGGGAGCCAGCTTAACAACCCCCACCAGCATCAGTGGTGCTACTTCCCCTGCCGCACGGGCAACCGCCAGAATCAAACCGGTCATCATGGCCGGGCTGGCCATGGGCAGCACAACCCGCCACAACGTTTCTGCCTTGGTGGCACCGAGGGCCAGACTCCCTTCCCGAACGGAGCGGGGAATACGGGACAGCCCCTCTTCCGTGGCGACAATCACCACCGGCAGGGTCAACAGAGCCAGAGTGATGGATGCCCACAGCAGCCCCGGAGTACCAAAGGTGGGGGATGGCAGGGCCTCAGCAAAAAACAGATTATCGATTTTTGCCCCGGCAAAGTAGATGAAAAAACCAAGACCAAACACACCGTAAACGATGGAGGGAACCCCCGCCAGGTTATTAACTGCCACCCGGATGGCCCGGGTCATCCAGCCCTGACTGGCGTACTCTCGCAGATAGACGGCAGCGATAACACCGAAAGGGGTCACCATAATGGACATCAGAATCACCATCATCACTGTGCCAAAGATGGCGGGGAAGACACCGCCTTCGGTATTGGCCTCCCTGGGATCATCAAGAATGAACTCACTGACCTTGTCAAAATAAAAACCTATTTTATCGGTCAGTGACAGGGCATTGGGCTGATAGGCACGCACCACCTTACTGATTGGCTGTTCCAGGGTTTGACCAGCAACGGTTCTGGCCACAAAGCTGTCACGGTTGAACGCCCGGTAAAGATCGCCCAGCTGGTTTTCCAGTTGCTGATATTCCTGATTCAGCTGTTTTCGCTCAGCCTGAATCTCTGCCTGACGGACAGGGTCCCTATCACCGCTCAGCTCCAGACGACGCTCGGCCAGACGCAGCTGTTCTATTGCGGCGTTTATTGAGCCAATGTCGTGCTTTTCAATCTGGTAGATTGCCTGATAAATCGTGAGCGCCCGATCCAAACGCTTATTGAAAACGGTCCAGGCCGATTCACCACTGGCAACGGTGACACCATCTTCCTGAACAGACTCCAGAAAGCCGTAGAAATTGCCCCATTCACGACGTTCAAGCACCATGATGTCTTCAGGGTACTGGCGATTACTCAGCCACTCATCGACGATCCAGACAAAGTCAGCACCACTCAGGTCCCGATTGCCCTGCTTCAACAGAACACGGGTATATAGCTCCTGGCCGTTGACCACCTCAAGGCCGGACGACTCCAAACGGGCTGCGGGGACTTCTTCACTGTCAGTAATCTCTCCGGCAACCATTCGGACGGCCTGCCCCGGAGGCTGGTAATCAGCCACCATAATCTGGCCCGGCCAGAAGTGCCCCAGCCCGCGCACAGCGATCAACCCCAGCAGCCCGATCACCAGAACCAGACTGATGGCAACCGCACCGGCATTTAGCCAGACCCAGGGAGCACCGCTGTTAATCCATGCACCAACAGAGCGTTTTCCGGGGCTTTGAAGGGAATTATTCATAGTCATTTCTTATCCTCTTTCCCTTCTTAGAGCGAGCTGTATTTCTTACGAAGTCGATGACGCACCATCTCCGCCGCCGTGTTCACCACAAAGGTAAACAGGAACAGCACCAGTGCGGCCAGAAAGAGAATTCGGTAATGGCTACTGCCCACTTCAGACTCTGGCATCTCAACCGCAATATTGGCCGCCAGCGTCCGCATGCCCTCAAAGATATTGGCATCCATAATGGGCGTATTCCCTGTGGCCATCAGCACGATCATGGTTTCACCCACAGCCCTTCCCATACCGATCATCAGCGCAGAGAAAATACCCGGACTGGCGGTCAGAAGAACCACCCGGGTCAGGGTCTGCCAGGGTGTGGCTCCCAACGCCAGGGAACCATAGGTCAGGTGCCTGGGTACGCTGAATATCGCATCCTCCGCAATGGAAAATATGGTTGGAATAACGGCAAAACCCATGGCCAGTCCTACCACCAGGGCATTACGCTGGTCGTAGGGAATGCCCAGCTCGGTGGTCAGCCAGGTACGCATATCACCGTCAAACAGCCAGAGTTCCAGACTGGAACTGAGCGACATGGCCAGGGCACCACTGAGTAATACCACGGGCACCAGCAATCCGGCCTGCATACCGTCAGGAATCCGGTGACGTATCGTTGCAGGCAAGCCATCCCAGGCAAAAGCAAACATCAGGATGCCCGCTGGCACAAAGAGCAACAGGGCAAAAATACCCACCAGCTGATTTTCAATCAGCGGGGCCAGCCAGAGCCCGGCAAGAAAACCAAGAATGACCGTAGGCAGGGCCTCCATCAGCTCGATCACCGGCTTTACCTTTCTGCGCATGCCCGGAGCCATAAAGTAGGCGGTGTAAATAGCCGCACAAATGGCCAGTGGCGCTGCCAGCAACATGGCATAAAACGCCGCCTTGAGCGTCCCGAACGACAGTGGCATCAGGCTCAGCTTGGGCTCGAAATCATTGTTTGATGCCGAGGACTGCCAGATGTAATCCGGCTGATTGTAAGACTCATACCAGACTTTACCCCACAGGGCAGACCAGGATATTTCCGGGTGCTCATTGTCGATTTTCAGGAATTGCGTCTCACCCTGGCTGGCCAGAATGAGATAATTGCCTCTTGGCGCTACGACCATTTGATCTATTCGACCCGCAGCCAATGGCTCCACCAGCAGAGAACGGTTTGCCGTGGTGTAATACAGACCAACCTGACCCTTCACATCCGACGCCAGAAAGCCCTTGCGCCGATGCTCCGGAACAATCTTGTCGATGGGGTCACTGCCGAGGCTGAAAGAACGAATATTGTGCAAATTCAGACGGCCATCTTCACGAACCATAAACCACTGGGCGATATTGCCTTCTGAGTCACCCACCAGCAGGGACACCCCGCCCAACAGAAACGTCATCGCGGTAACTTCCACTCCCTTAGCGGTCAGGTTGAGCGTCTCATGGATATAGGGACGGTCAATATCGCTGATATTGATCACCGTCAGTTGATTGCTGCCGCTGAGGACATAAAGCCAGGTTTGTTCCGGATCAATCAGCAACTGGCGGATATCCAGGCCACCCTGCGCAGAAAGTCCGCTGATCACCGGCAGGGCGACGGACTGCTGCTCAACAGTGATGGACTCGGTTAAAAAATCCGCTTCCTTATGGACAACCTCCATCACCAGCTGGTTATTGCTGCTGGCGGCCATCAACAGCTTTTCCTCACCGTCACTGATGGCCAGTTGTGCAACCGGAGCCGAAAAGTCCTTGATGGCAAAAGGCTGCCGCTCATAAGGGTAGCTGACTTCCGGTGTGATCTTCCGGCGGTCATCTGGCCAGGTAATCCTGTAGCCCTGATCAAACAGTATGACCTCACCTTTGGTAAGACCGGCCGCCATCAGATTGGAACCAGCAGCATCCCTGACCACCCTGACCACCTCACTGCCCGCAGGTATTGGCAGCAACTCATTCTGTAGCCATTCACCGGTCTGGGAGGAGAAAAAACGCAGATTACCGGAAGCCTCTGCTTGCATGGCCACTTCGGCCTGCTCTTCAACAGCGAGAAATATCGGCGCTTTTTTTGTAGCAACTGGCTCATCAACAAAAGTCAGGGCCGATGGGTATGAAGCAACCCGGGTAATCTCAGCGCGGTTAAATAGCGGCAGGACCTCATAGAGGAGGTAAAAGAAAATCAGGAGAATCGCCACAATCACGCCAAGACCACCGGAGGCAACCCCCCAGCGGGCAAGACGGTCTTTCAAGAAGCGCAGGGAACGATATTTTTTTAGTGCCGGTGTATTGAAATCAATACCCGGGCTGTTATCCATCGAATTTTGATACATGGCGCAAGTCTGATTAAATCATGCCCGTAACTTACAGAATCAATATGACAGTAATGTGACACCGGGAAAAAATCATTGCCCGGGCCAACAGATCAATGTAATTTAGTGGCTGCCAATAACGGCTGTAAGCCTGAATTACCGAGCCTACAGACCTGTTGAAAGTGCATCATGATCAGAGAAAATAACGATGTTACCCAGAAATCTGCTAACAATACCCGGTATTGACACCCAATCAGAACAGTGTAGCTCTGCCCTTTCCATGATCCCTTCCCTGCATGCCCACCGACACCATCATCACCATTGAACGGCTGATTCGACCCTGATCGAATACATTTACTTTTATCGCCTGAGCTTCTAGCCTCAATGTGTAATATATTAATTTACAACTAGAAAAAAGAGCTCAAGGCACAACCAATCAAGGAATGCGACAGCTCCTGACGAGCTCTGCACTGATCTGCTATAGACTGATCTGTTATAGATCGTGCTGTGGATAATGCTGTGGATTGAAGTATCGCAAACCGCTTATAACTCAAAAGAACACAAAACTGGATTACTATGAACGCTGTCATTTTGGCTGTTGCCATCATGCTGACCTTGAGTGTCTTGCGTGTAAACGTTGTACTTGCCCTTTTTTTCGGGGCTATTGGTGGAGGTCTTGCCGGTGGACTGGGGTTTGATGCCACACTGTCCGCTTTTGCCGAAGGGTTGGGGGGTGGTGCCAGCATCGCCATCAGCTACGGTATGCTGGGTGCCTTCGCCATGGCTATATCCGCATCCGGGATTCCCCAGTGGCTGGCCGATCGAATTATTCAGAGGGTAGCCAAGACCCACAAAACAGCTGGCCTGAGGATCTCAATCCTGGGAAGCATTCTGCTGATGGCCTTTGCCTCCCAGAATGTGGTCCCTGTGCATATCGCCTTTATTCCTATTCTGATCCCACCGCTACTGGGTGTTTTCAGCTCCTTACAGCTGGACCGCAGGGCGGTAGCAAGCACCCTGTCGTTTGGTCTGATCGCCACCTATATGCTGGTTCCCATTGGTTTCGGCAATATCTACCTGACCCAGATCCTGGCGGGCAACCTCAACGATAATGGCTTGAACATTGACCCTGACCTGATGCCATCGGCCATGGCTCTACCGGTACTCGGCATGTTTATTGGTCTGCTTGTGGCTGTGTTCTGGACTTACCGTAAACCCCGCCACTACCACATTGCAGAGAGCGCCCTGAAAACCGCTAAGGAAGAGCAGCCATCCATGGAGCCAAAGGCCGTGCTGATTACCCTGGTATCCATTGCGGCGGCACTCGGCGTGCAACTGTTCACCGACTCCATGGCCATGGGTGCAGCCACAGGCTTTATGATGATGATCCTCGGCGGCATTGTGCACTGGCGGGAAGCGGATGATGTCTTTGCCCGGGGTGTAAGAATGATGGCCCTGTGTGGATTTATCATGATCTCTGCCTCTGGCTTTGCCGAAGTACTCAGGACAACCGGGGATATTCCTGCCCTGGTGGCCATGGTTGAAGAGCTGGTTTATGGCAGCAAGGCACTGGCCGCATTGCTGATGCTGCTTGTTGGATTGATGATCACCATGGGCATTGGTTCTTCCTTCTCAACCATTCCCATTATTGCCACGCTCTATGTCCCACTGGCGCTGGCCCTCGGCTTTTCACCTCTGGCAACCGCAGCGCTTGTTGGTGCATCCGGCGCGCTGGGTGATGCAGGCTCTCCAGCCTCCGACTCCACCATTGGCCCAACCGCCGGGCTGGATGTGGATGGCCAGCACGACCATATCCGTGACACCGTTATTCCAACGTTTATGCACTACAACATTCCCATGATCCTGTTTGCCTGGATCGCGGCAATGATTCTGTAATTAATGCGTATCCTTTGAAGGGCTAACCAAAAAATAAAGCCACTGAAGACAGTGGCTTTATCTCCACTCAGCAATCACATTACTTGCTGGCAATCGTCGTATTATCCAGTCCGAGCTTAGCCAGGTATTTATCAACCACCTTGCCTGGCAGTGGGATATAACCATCCTTCACAACCACTTCCTGCCCCTGTTTCGAGAGCAGCAACTTAACAAATTCGCGCTCAAGGGGAGACAGTGGCTTGTTAGGCTGCTTGTTCACATACACGTACAGAAAACGTGACAGAGGATAGCTGCCATCAACCGCATTCAGCGGCGTCGCCTCGACAAAGGACTGGCCTTCTTTCTTCGCCAGTGCAACGGTTCTCACACTGGAGGTTTTGTAACCAATACCAGAATAGCCAATACCGTTCAGCGATGCAGAAACCGACTGAACCACCGAGGCGGAACCTGGCTGCTCATTCACACTGTTTTTAAAATCCCCCTTACACAGGGCCTTCTTCTTGAAGTAGCCATAAGTGCCGGATACCGAGTTACGTCCATACAGCTGCACAGAGCGGTTCTGCCAGGATCCACTCAGGCCAATATCACCCCAGGTCTTCACTTCACTGTCTGCGCCACACTTGCGGGTTGACGAGAAAATCGCATCCACTTCGGCCATGGTCAGGCCTTTGATGGGATTATCTTTGTTAACAAAGACCGCCAGCGCATCAATCGCCACAGGAATCGCCGTTGGCTTGTAACCATGCCTTTTCTCAAATGCTTCCAGCTCCTTGTCCTTCATTTTCCGGCTCATGGGGCCGAAGTTTGAGGTACTTTCGGTCAGAGCGGGAGGTGCAGTAGAAGAACCCGCCGCCTGAATCTGAACATTCACATTGGGATAAATGCGCTTGAAATCTTCGGCCCAGAGCGTCATCAGATTTGCCAGCGTGTCTGAACCCACGGAGGACAGGTTACCGGACACGCCACTGGACTTACTGTACTTTGGCAGGGATGGATCCAGCTGGCTGGCCATGGCAGCACCACTGGCCAACGCCAGCGCTGCGGTAGCAGACACAGCCAGGACTCGCTTAAATGCCGTTACGTGTGTTGTTATTTTCATCATTTGCTCTCCAGGATTTACGCGCCCTGTTCGAATAACAGCGCCTTCTCATCTTTAAGGGCTATCAAAGGTTGATCTGAGGCGTGAGCCTCCTTGCTTGACTTCCGGGAATCAAATATAGAGCTTGAATATGACAATTCTGTGAAAAGAAAAAGAAAAGAAAAAGGACACCCACTTTTTAAAAAGTGAAGAGAGCAAACCGTGGCCGGGTCTTTCATTTTTAAAGGGTGGCTTTACGGGGAGCAGGAGGCGTTCATCAGTCACTCCCAACTTGCTCCTTTACCAGCGTGGTGACGATGGATAAAGCCCCCAGCTTTTTGCGGCTTTCAAAGCTGTAGAGCGTTTGGGAGCCTTTGCTGGTGGCACGTCGGGCAATCAGACAATCAGAGAAATCCACTTTTGGAGTTTCGCTGTAATCCATAAGCGCGCTCTGCAGGGCACTCCAGTCTTCAAAAATGAACCGGGTGTTACTGGCGAGCTGTTTGAGAACGGAGTGTATTTCTGCTTTGGTTAATTCAAAGACGGTTTCCAGCACCCACTCGGTTTCGGCCAGGACAATGTCTGAGAGGTAAACGGAGTCAGCAGAATTAATGGTTTCAGCCGCCACTCTCGCTTGCCAGGGCGGGTTACGGGCATCGACTGGCGCTATCAGATAACGCAACAGCACATTTGTATCAACAGCAATCATGATTCGCCCGCGAATTTTCTGGCGGTTTTGTTTTTGATGGCCTTCCTGGTGTCCTCTCGCGTTATGTGTTGATGGGTATCACCAGGTAATTTGATGGTGCCAGAAAGGTCGTCGGAGGTCATCTTTACCAAATGTGCCACACCATCGCGCTCGAAAACCTGTATAAAGTCGCCTGGTTTTAGCCCGAGCTTTTGGCAGATACTTTGAGGAATAGTCACTTGTCTTTTGGTCGTTAATTTATGCACGTCACACCTCTTTCTGTATTACTATATTGAAATAGTAATACTATCGTAGGCAAAGGTTGTACACAGGGCAAGAAAGGTTGTGGCTAGGAGCCTGTCC
>NZ_JBLYNS010000127.1:0-15151 GCF_049310205.1 Endozoicomonas sp. ALC013
CCGGAGAAAGACCAGCCCTTACCCGATGTATACGCGGTGATTACTCAAGTTCTAAACTCACCAAATTTGTTACAAAAGGCTTTACAGTGAACTCTCCTGTCACAAAGCGATTTCTACCTGTTTCCCAGTTAAGTGCTTTTATATAGTACTTTCCTGCAGCAAGAGTCAATTCTGGATAATTTAGATCGTCGAATGTTATTGGGTCTTCTTTTAACCACCCCTCAGAAGTAACTTCAAAGATGTAACCGCCACATCTTAAAGTACCAATCCTTGGATGCATGCAGGAATCTAACACAAGCTTTGTCTGGTTTTTGGGGTTTTTCTCTGTTTTAGTAATAGATATTTTCCCAAGCTCTCTCTTAGTTTTTGATGCTTCAACTATTGAAATGTTTTTACTTTCAACAGAGTAGGATCTGGATTTAGAAGTTTCTGGTATTATAGATCCAACATCTGTTGTTGATTTTAACACCCCGTCAATTGCACCGGAAACAGCATCACTTGCAATTTGATTAATATCAGTGGTAGAACACCCTTGAATTAATACCATTGCAGAAAACAATATTCCAAGCTTCTTCATTTTATCACTCCTTTGTGTGCCACTTTGTATTTTTGGTGTTTTGTTGTATGAGCGTATAACAGTCGTTTACACGTATCAGTTTCGCATAACATACTGTAGATTCGCTATACGCACCAGCCGATACCCCCATGCAGCGCGACTTACACAGCGTTCTGCATTTTAAAGGCTATATCCTATGTACGGGACAAAACCTGAAGCAGGGTCTGAAATCCAATCTGATCATTTTTTGAACCCTCGTTTTTCAAAACCCTGCGGAGCATGTCTATTCCCAGTCTGAACAGAGCTTTGGCTGGCCGCATATGCTTATTCAAAGGGAGTTCTTTCGCTTCACCATAATGCCAGTGACCAGCAATCAAACACCAGGCAAATGCCAATGCAAGCATGCCCATTAGCTTGTCCATGCGATCCAGATCCGTCATGTGGGTAGACTCAAGATCAAAGCCTCGACTTTTCAGGCAACCAAACAGCGTTTCTATCGACCAACGCTTATAGTAGTCCTCAATCATGGTGTCTGGTTTCTGGGTTGCCACGACAATCAAGAGTCCCTTGATTGTGCGTCTTGCAGCAATATAAAGAGAAACACCTGAAACTTTGCGTTTGCTGTGCCAAGTGACAGTCTGGTCAAGCTTTATGTTCCAAAACAATTGTGCGGCTTTGATATTCTTGCCACAGTTACTCAGTACTGTAGTGCTTTCCTTGATTCGCAGTCGGCAGAAGATGCCCTGATTGTCCAGCTAATTGAACCACTCACGGCCAATGAACTCACGATCAGCAAGTAGCTCATCTATCTTATCCGCTGGAATCAATTTCAGGACTCGTTCCATGATAGCAATACGCTCTTCAGCATTTGAGTTGCCGCCACTCTTATCGAGGCAAATCCAGACAATGGGAATAGACGCTCCCTGCCATGCAACAGCAACCACGAGATAGTTGATATGCTGACTGCCAAACTGCCAGTTGGTTCTATCCATGCAGAGTGTGTATCTGTCGAGGTTCAGCCAGTGAAGTATCAGTTTACCCAGCTGTTCATAACAGTAGGTGTAACCGGCAAAAAAGCGCTTTATACGACGATAGCTTGATTCTGCCTGAGACTTGCTTTGGAACTCTTCTGCTACACGGTAAAGATTGCATGATCGCCCACGTATCAGGCCGAGAATGAATTGGGCAAGAAAAATAATCCGGGCTTGATGCCAGGGCAGATGAGCTTTAAGCTCCTTGGCTAATGAGCTGACTTCTTCCATGTACTTCTACTACGATAATCTGTTCGGAGGTTAGAGACCGCATAGATTACCTTACATGGAGAGTCAGCTCATCCCCTGAGAACTCTTGCCAGCTCTGGCCTCCAGATTTTTTGTCCCGTACATAGGGCTATATCTTCTGATTCGCATTTAGTAATTCGTATATTTTTCGGTCAAGCAACCCGTGTGATTAAAGATTGCTTTATTTTCATTCAAAAAAACATGTTAACCATTCAGTTGATTTTTTGCATATACGAACTAGCTTTTACTGTATAAAAACACAGTATCAAGTAGGACTTATATGAGATTACAAGAACGCTTTCAAATTGCCATTCGCTCTGACGGTTACTCTCTGTCTACCGAGCGCAGCTACTGGGACTGGATTAAACGCTTTATAAAATTTCATAAAATGCGTCATCCCGATTTACTGACTGGCGATAATGTCCGTGATTTTCTTACCCATCTGGTGATGAAAAAGCACGTTGCTATCAGCACTCAGCAGCAGGCATTGAGTGCCCTGGTCTTTTTGTACAAACAAGTGCTGGGGGCGTGACAGCTTTACGATCAATGACTGGCTAAAAGCAAAACGGCCAAAAAAACTCCCTGTTGTGTTTTCGGTGACTGAAGCCAACTCTGTCTTGTCCTATCTCAAAGGCACACCATTATTAGTCGCCCAATTAATGTATGGTGCCGGTCTTCGACTGAAGGAAACACTCCGTCTCAGGGTTCAGGATGTTGATTTTGGGCGTATGGAAATTACCGTTCGCCATGGCAAGGGTGGCAAAGACAGAATGACGTTGTTGCCCAAAGCGTCTGTTGAAGCATTACCGTTCAAGAGTTGTTGGGTCATGCCAATGTCAATACAACAATGATATATCCATGTACTCAATCGCGGTGGTAAAGCGGTTTTAAGGAATTGTCACGAAATAATTTCGATATTTTGAACTCGATCTCCGTTCATCCTGAGCTTGTCGAAGGGTGATAGGCACAATACATGAGGCCGGAGTTCACGCCCTTCGACAGGCTCAGGACGAACGTGGTTTTGAAACTCAGAAATGTACAAATTATTCCGGGGCAATTCCTAAGCCCTGTTGATCGCTGATAAAAAATGAGGGCCAGATCAACACCCGGAAGCTTAAATCAAAAAATGATAAAACAACTTTCGAACCGCACTCACGCTACCGCCCCTCTATTCCATTTACTTGAGTATTAAGGCAGTTTTGCATTACACGACAATTTATTTATAGTTGTATAGGGGTGAAATAGTACCATCGAACTGGTACCTGAGGTATTCTTTTTAATGCTCCCAACAAGGAATTGTCTCGGAATAAGTTCCGGATTTGACTGAGACTTGTTAAGGAACTGTCATGAAATAACTTCCACATTCCCGGTGCTAACCCAGTCAAGAAAAAATTTTGCCACGGAGTCACGGAGGAAAAGATTTTTTTCTATTCTCCGTGTCTCCGTGGCAAAAATAGGAAGTTTCAGGGACAATTCCCAAGCTCACCCCCTGCTGGCCGCAAAATCACAAGCGGCCTGCCTTTTTCCGGTGGTAGGAAGCGCTTACTGAAACGTCAAAGTTATTAAATGACAGTGCCTAAACGGGGTTGAAAATCAGGGTACCAGCGGTGACACTGAATACAATGACCAGCTATCAAACAGTCATTAAACGACGAACGGCAACTTCATCCATGTCGTTGCCGGCTCCTGCCAAAGCAACCTCGCCTCGATCCAGCACCGCAAAGGTATCCGCCAGGTCACGGGCAAACTCAAAGAACTGCTCAACCAGCAGAATGGCCATCTCACCCCGGTCCCGGAGCAGACCAATAACCGACTGAATATCCTTGATAATGGACGGTTGAATGCCCTCCGTTGGCTCATCCAGAATCAACAGCTCTGGCCGGGTTACCAGTGCCCGGGCAATGGCCAGCTGCTGTTGCTGACCACCGGACAAATCGCCACCCCGACGATGGCGCATCTGTTGTAACACGGGAAAGAGATCAAAGATTTCCGGATCAATCCGCCGCTTTGCCCGGGGCAGACAGGCAAAACCGGTTTCCAGGTTTTCCTGCACCGTCAGTAAAGGAAAAATCTGCCGCCCCTGGGGAACATAGGCGATACCGTTCCGTGCCCTTGAGTGAGCGGGGCTGCTGGCAATATCCCTGCCCTGCCACAGGATCTTGCCAGAGGCGGGTGTTACCCGACCAGCAACAGCATTCATCAGGGTGGTTTTGCCAACACCATTGCGCCCCATAACGCTGGTCACCTGTCCCTTATGCGCGGCAATGGTTACCGACTTCAGGGCCTGGCTGGCACTGTAAAACACATCAATGCCCTGTACTTCCAGCATCCCTTCCATTGTTCCTTCCATTGCCCCTCCTATCTACCCAGATAAACGTCGATGACTTTTTGATTCTGCTGAACATGGTCCAATGAGCCGGACGCCAGCACACTGCCTTCATGCAGCACCATCACCGGGCACTCCAGCGCCCGGATAAACGCCATATCATGTTCAACCACTACCACACTGCGCTCTCTGGCCAGATCTTTTAACAGATCTGCCGTTCTGAAGGTCTCTTCGTCGGTCATACCCGCCGCCGGTTCATCCACCAGCAATAGCTCCGGTTCCTGCAACAGCAGCATGCCAATCTCCAGCCACTGTTTCTGTCCATGGGATAATGAGGCCCCTGACCACCCTTTCCGGTCTGACAATCGAATCAGAGCCATCACTTCATCGATTCTTCTGGCACCTTTTGCGCTGAGCGCACCAAACATGGCAGCAAAAGGCGTTCGTCGTCCAGTCAGGGCCAGCTCCAGATTTTCCCAAACTGTCAGGCTTTCAATCACGGAGGGCTTCTGAAACTTCCGGCCAATCCCCATATTGGCGACGTCGGTTTCGTCATAGCGGGTCAAATCCACGTTGCCACGAAAAAACACTTCACCGGAGTCAGGTCGGGTTTTACCGGTCACCACATCCATCATGGTGCTCTTACCCGCACCATTGGGGCCGATAATCGCACTCAGCTCTTTTTCCCGCACCATAAAGGAGAGTTCATTCAATGCCCGGAAGCCATCGAAACTGACCGTGACATTGTTGAGATAGAGCAAAGTGTCGTTGGGTATATGCTTATCCATCCACTAACTCCTTTCTCTCAGCTCTGTTGCCCTGAGGATCCCGGCGTTCATTGATAAAGCCCGCGATCTGTTGATAAAGCCCGACCAAACCTTTAGGCAGCCAAAGCGTAGTAATAACAAACAGCGCCCCCAGGGCAAACAGCCAGGCATCGGGCATAACGCCGGTAAACCAGGTTTTAGCGTAGTTAACAACGACGGCACCAATCACCGCACCATAGAGTGTTCCACGACCACCGACGGCTACCCAGACCACCAGCTCAATAGAGTTGATGGGAGAAAACTCACCCGGATTAATAATGCCAACCTGGGGAACATAGAGGGCACCGGCAATACCGGCAAGCACCGCCGACAGGGTAAACGCCACCAGCTTGTAGTGTTCAACCTGGTAGCCCATAAAGCGTACCCGGCTCTCGGCATCCCGCACGGCCACCAGCACCCGGCCATAACGGCTGCTCACCAGCCAGCGACACACCAGGTAACCCAGCACCAGTGCCAGTGCAGACGCCATAAGCAGTACCACACGGGTACGGTCACTTTGCAGGCTGAAACCCAGCAGGTCCTTAAAGTCAGTCAGGCCATTATTACCACCAAAGCCAAAGTCATTCTGGAAGAACAATAGCATCAGGGCATACGTCAGTGCCTGAGTAATGATGGAGAGATAAACACCGGTCACCCGGGAACGGAAAGCCAGCCAGCCAAAAAGGAACGCCAGCAGACCGGGCACCAGGGCGACCATTACCAGGGCAACAGCGAAAGAGTCAAACCCATACCAGTACCAGGGCAGCTCCTGCCAGTTCAGAAACACCATAAAGTCCGGCAGCTCCGGGTTGCCATAAACACCACGGTCTCCAATCTGGCGCATCAGGTACATACCCATGGCATAACCGCCCAGGGCAAAAAAGGCCCCATGACCCAGGCTGAGAATCCCGCAGTATCCCCAGACCAGATCCAAAGCCAGGGCCAGCAATCCATAGCAGAGATACTTCCCCAGCAGAGTAACGGTATAGTTGCTGACGTGCAGGGGAGAACCTTCCGGCATCAATGTGTTGAGCAACACCACCACAACCGTGATTGCCATCACTGACGACAGAAGAAGTTTACCGGCACGATCTTCAAGCCGATCTTCAAGCAACAGCCGGGATAAAAACCCCTGTTGGAATCCATTCGTCATGTGTCAGCCCTCAACTGCCCGCCCCTTGAGCGCAAACAGCCCCCGGGGTCGCTTCTGGATAAACAGAATGATGAATACCAATACCAGAATCTTGGCAACCACGGCACCAGCCCAGGGCTCCAGAAACTTATTCACCACACCCAGTCCCATGGCGGCGACCAAGGTGCCCCACAGGCTCCCTACGCCACCGAACACCACCACCATGAAGGAGTCGATAATGTAATTCTGACCCAGGTTTGGCCCAACATTGGTCAACTGCGACAGGGCGACGCCCGCCACACCGGCAATACCGGAGCCCAGGCCAAAGGTCAGGGCATCCACCCGGCCGGTAGGAATACCCATGGAACTGGCCATGGCGCGGTTCTGGGTCACTGCGCGGATATTCAGGCCAAAGCGGCTGTGACGCATCACCAGCAGCAGCACCATAAACACCAGCAGACTGAAGCCAACAATGTATAAACGGTTCCAGGTGAGCGACAGTGCCTCATTAATTACCCACGAGCCACTCATCCAGGCGGGTGTGGCCACTTCCTGATTCAATGGTGAAAAAATCGTTCTTACCGCCTGCTGAAGAATCAGGCTGATACCAAAGGTCGCCAGCAGGGTTTCCAGGGGACGACCATAGAGATGGCGGATAACCAGCCACTCAATAAGGACCCCGGTAGCACCGGCAACCAGAAAGGCCAGGGGGATGGCAATAAACAGGGACTGGTCAATGAGTTCCGGAAATAGTGACTGAATGACGAACGTCGTATAAGCACCGAGCATCATCATCTCCCCATGGGCCATATTAATCACGCCCATCACCCCGAAAGTAATCGCCAGCCCGATAGCCGACAGCAACAGCACAGAGCCAAGACTCAAGCCAAAGAAGATATTTTCAGCCACGGTATAGTACTGCTGTCGCTGGTCAATTTCGGCCAGTGCCGTTGTGATGGTTTGTGCCAGCGCGGTATGGTCCGTAGCGGTTACTGCCTCCGCCAGTGCGGAACGAATAAAGGGGTGATCAGAACGGGTGAGCACCTCAACCGCTGCTATTTGTGCACTGATCGAACCCGTCTGCAAGCGATCCAGAGCCAGGGCCATATCCAGGGCATTGATAACTCCCTGATTCTCTTCGCTGGCCCTCAAAGTTCTGAGTGTACCCAGCGTTTTGCTATCCAGCGTTTTCAGAGAGGCGTATATGGCATTTATGCGGGTTTGTGGGTCACTGGCTTTCAAGTCCCAGGATGCCAGTGCTGTTTTAATGATTGAGCGCAGTTGATTATTAATTCTTACTTTTTTCAGCGCTCTTTTCTTTACTGTGCCAAGGACTGAAGACGCACCTTGCAACTCCCCCTGGGCAGGGAAAGGGTCAAAAATCCGATACTGTTTATCCGGCGTCTTTTCGGCGAACACCAGTCGTTTATGCTGTTTCTCAACAAACAGTTTGCCATTGAGCCAATGTTCCAGAATCTGTTGGCTGGACTCGCTGCCTTCTTCCGCCAGGGACGTGATCACAGCTTCCAGCTGTCCCCAGGAACTTTTGCTTAATAATGGTTTAAGGTCTTCGGGCAACACCGCCAACACCGGCCGCGATAAAATCAGCAGCAGGAACAGGAGAAAGCGTGCTGGCAGACTGTGAACCATCTGCCGGAAGTTCTGATTCATAATACATCCTTATATGTCCCTCCCTTGCGGGATAGGGAGGGCCTGATCGTTACTCTATCTTTATAAATCAGTAGTTCTGGCCGGAGCAGACGCCGGTTTCCAGGTTATAGTTGCCGCATTGAACCGGTGCCGACCAGTCGGCAACAATTTTGGAACTTTCCGGCAGAAAATCGGTCCAGGCGTCGCCAATAACGCCACCTTTGGTTTCCCAGACAATCTCGAACTGACCATCATCCTGAATTTCACCAATCAATACCGGCTTGGTCAGATGGTGGTTGGTATTCATCACCGCTGTGCCACCGGTCAGGTTAGGAACGGTAATGCCATACATCGCTGAACGCACTGAATCAACGTTGGTGGTACCGGCCTTCTCAACCGCCTCAACCCACATATTGAAGCCGATGTAAGTGGCTTCCATCGGGTCATTGGCAACTCGCTCTTCATCCTTGATAAAAGACTGCCATGTTTCAATAAATTCATCGTTGGTGTCACTTTCAGCACTCATGAAATAGTTCCATGCCGCCAGGTGACCTACCAGTGGCCCGGTATCAATGCCGGAAAGTTCTTCTTCACCCACCGAAAAAGCAATCACCGGAATCTCTTCAGCCGAAACCCCCTGGTTTCCCAGTTCCTTGTAGAATGGAACATTGGCATCGCCATTGATGGTGGAAATCACCGCGGTCTTTTTACCGGTATTACCAAACTTTTTGATATCAGAAACAATGGTCTGCCAGTCTGAGTGACCGAACGGCGTATAATTGATCATAATGTCAGCATCTTTGATGCCTTTGCTTTTCAGGTAGGATTCCAGAATTTTGTTGGTGGTTCTTGGATAAACATAGTCGGTACCGGCCAGAACGAAACGGGTGACCGCACCCCCCTCTTCGCTCATCAGGTAATCCACCGCCGGAATGGCCTGCTGGTTGGGTGCCGCGCCGGTATAAAACACATTTTTCGAGGACTCTTCCCCTTCATACTGAACCGGGTAGAACATCAGACCATTCAGTTCTTCCACCACCGGCAGTACCGATTTGCGGGACACGGAAGTCCAGCCGCCAAAAATAACATCGACGTCTTCTTTAACCAGCAGCTCCCTGGCTTTCTCGGCAAACAATGGCCAGTCCGAGGCCGGGTCAACGACCACTGCCTCCAGCTTCTTGCCAAGCACCCCACCATTTTTATTCTGCTCTTCCACCATCATCAACACGGTATCTTTCAGCGTGGTTTCACTGATGGCCATGGTGCCGGAAAGGGAGTGAAGCACCCCAACCTTAATGGTGTCTGCAGCCTGAGCCATTACTGACCATGACAGTGCGGCAGTAGCCACCGATGCCGTTAAAAAGTTCCTGGATAGTTTGTTTAACCGGTTGTTCATAGCTTCCCCGCTGTCGATTGTTCGCTGTTCGTTTCCTGAACAGGGGATAGCAAGAGGTGTGCCATGGTCAGTTTCAGTGCTTGCGCCATGGGAAAGCTGGCTGGGAAAGAGAGCCTCCGCCCTGAATTTTCCAGACCGGCAGGCATTTGCCGGAAACAACAGGGGGTACGCCATATTTTGGCGCGCCTTGCAGGCACATTAACTGATGCCGCACCAAATCAAGGCATTCATAATGACCATTTGGTCAGGTATTATGTCGGCGACAAGTGACGTATTCAGTGAAATACTGTGTCTGGCACAGGTTTTGCCATTGATCAAAAAGATCACCAATAAATGATCCCGGATAAGAACAAGCACAAGGCTGTAATATGCAAGCATCATCGGGTGAGACAGAGAGCAACCAGAGCAGCAGGCCTGATAGCGCCGAGGTATCGTCGTCGGGTTGGCGTGCCGGGATAGACGTAGAACTTAAACACCTGAATGGCCGTACCCTGATGGGGAGAACCCGCCATTATGGGCCGCTGCGCATTCAACGCCCTTTCTGGCCGGAAGGCAAAGACCTGACCCATCTTTATATTCTGCATCCTCCCGGTGGCCTGGTGGCCGGAGATGAACTGGTACAGCGCTTTGCCATCAGAAAAGGTGCCCATGGGCTGGTCACAACCCCGGCTGCCGGTAAAGTCTATTTCAACGGCAATGGTCAACTACAAAAACAGACAACGCATATCACGGTCAGCGACTCAGCCTCCATGGAGTGGCTGCCTCAGGAAACCATCCTGTTTAACGGTGCCATTACCGAGCTTGATACCCGCATTGAACTGAGCGGCAATGCGCTCTTTGCAGGCTGGGATATTATCTGTCTGGGTCGAACCGCCAGCGGCGAGCAGTTTGCCCGAGGGCAACTCACCCAGCATCTCACCCTGACCCGGGACAGCACACCGCTCTACCTTGACAGGCTCGATTTTGCTGCCGGGTCTGCACTGCCCATGTCCCTTCTGGGGCTCGATAATCACACCGTCTTTGGCACCTTTCTGATCACCCTGGAAAGCCCGCCAGACTTACCCGGCCTGCACAGCCAGCTGGTCGATAAAGGCTGGCACCGGGTAACCGCCATCACCTGGCGGGCCGGTGTGTTTATTGTGCGTTACCTGGGCGATTCATCAGAGCAGGCCAGAACCATTTTTACCTGGATTTGGGAAGCTGAGAGAGAACGATTCAATGGCCGCAAAGGGTGTCGGCCACGCATCTGGAATACCTAAATTAACGAATAATTAAAGCAGGATCTCACTATGGAACTTACCCCCCGGGAAAAAGACAAGCTGCTTCTCTATACCGCAGCACTGGTTGCCGAGCGTCGTTTAGGGCGCGGGGTCAAACTGAACTACCCGGAAGCCATCGCGCTGATCTCCATGCATATCATGGAAGGTGCCCGTGACGGTAAAACAGTGGCCCAGTTAATGAATGAAGGCCGTGAAGTGATTACCCGTGAGCAGGTGATGGACGGTATTCCGGAAATGATCCACGAGGTTCAGGTGGAAGCCACCTTCCCCGATGGTACCAAGCTGGTCACCGTCCATAACCCCATAGCCTGAGGATTGATCATGATACCAGGAGAAGTGATTGCCTCTGCCGACCCCATTGAGATTAACGTCGGCAGGGAGACCCTGACCCTCTCGGTGGCCAATACCGGTGACCGTCCTATCCAGGTGGGTTCCCACTACCACTTTTATGAAACCAATCCCGCCCTTGCTTTTGACCGTGAGCAGACCCTCGGGTTTCGCCTGAATATCCCGGCAGGGACGGCTGTCCGTTTTGAACCCGGCCAGGACCGACAGGTCGAACTGGTTCGCTATGCCGGCAAACAGACCATTTACGGATTCCGTGGCGAGGTGATGGGCACACTGCCAGAACCAAAACAGCCGGGAGAAACACAATGACCATCAAACGTACGCAGATGGACCGGCAAACCTATGTGGATATGTTTGGCCCCACCGTAGGCGACAAAGTTCGTCTGGGGGATACCGAACTGTTTATCAGCCCCGAAAAGGATTACACGGTCTACGGGGATGAAGTGAAATTTGGCGGTGGCAAGGTAATCCGGGACGGTATGGGACAAAGCCAGCGGCCCGGCGCAGAGGTTGTGGATACCGTTATCACCAACGCCCTGATTCTCGACCACTGGGGTATCGTCAAGGCCGATATCGGTATCAAACAGGGTCGTATTGAAACAATTGGCAAGGCGGGTAACCCGGATGTTCAGGAAGGTGTGGATATTATTATCGGCCCGGGCACCGAGGTGATTGCCGGAGAAGGGCAGATCATTACCGCCGGTGGTGTCGATGCCCATATTCACTTTATCTGCCCCCAGCAGATTGAAGAAGCCCTGACCTCCGGTGTCACCACCATGCTCGGTGGCGGCACGGGGCCTGCCACCGGCACCAATGCCACCACCTGTACGCCCGGCACCTGGCATATCAGCACCATGCTCAAAGCCGTGGACAGCCTGCCCATGAACATTGGCTTTCTGGGTAAAGGCAATGGCAGTCTGCCGGAAGCCCTGGAAGAACAGGTGCTGGCCGGTGCCATGGGCATGAAACTCCATGAGGACTGGGGAACCACACCGGAATCTATTGACTGCTGTCTGACGGTGGCTGAGAAATACGACATTCAGGTGGCAATCCATACCGACACCCTGAACGAATCCGGTTTTGTGGAAGACACACTGGCTGCCTTTAAAGGTCGGGTGATCCATACCTACCACACGGAAGGAGCCGGTGGTGGCCATGCACCGGATATTATTAAAGCCTGTGGCGAAAGCTATGTACTACCATCGTCGACTAATCCGACACGCCCCTACACCGTCAATACGGTGGATGAGCATTTGGACATGCTGATGGTCTGCCATCATCTGGACCCCAATATTCCTGAAGATGTGGCCTTTGCCGACTCCCGTATCCGCCGGGAAACCATTGCGGCGGAAGATATCCTCCATGACCTGGGCGCTTTCAGTATGATCGCCTCAGACTCTCAGGCCATGGGACGGGTCGGCGAAGTGATCAGCAGAACCTGGCAGACCGCCCATAAAATGAAAGTGCAACGGGGACTGTTGCCAGAAGATAGCGATGCCGGGGTGGATAACTTCCGGGTTCGTCGCTATATCGCCAAATATACCATCAACCCCGCCATTACCCACGGTATTGCCCACGAGGTCGGCTCCATTGAGCCGGGTAAACTGGCTGACCTGGTGCTGTGGAAACCGGCATTTTTCGGCGTTAAACCGTCACTGGTGATTAAGGGGGGTGCTATCGCAACGGCACCGATGGGCGACCCGAATGCCTCCATCCCGACACCCCAGCCGGTTCATTACCGCCCCATGTTTGGTGCTATGGGGCAGGCCGTTGCCGATACGTCATTGTCGTTTGTTTCCCAGGCGGCACTGGAGGCGGGTATTGGTGAAAAACTGGGCCTGAAGAAAACCTTATCTGCCGTTAAAAATACCCGGACCATCCGCAAGGCGGATATGGTGCTCAATACCTGGCAGCCCCGGATGGAGGTGGACCCGGAAACCTATGAAGTCAGGGCCAATGGCGAACTGCTGGTGTGTGAACCGGCAGACGTGGTGCCGCTGGCCCAGCGTTATTTCTTATTCTGAAACCGAGGATCGTTTATGTTGAAGTTAATCGAGCGCCTCCCGACAGCGAGCAGTGAGTTTTCTGATGAACTCCTGCTCCCTTTTGATCAACGCAAACGTGGACGACTGAAAGCCGTTACGGTGAGTGGCCGGGATGCCGGTATTTTTATTGACCGTGGCGACGTTATGCGTGACGGCACTCTGCTGCAAGCTGAAACCGGCGAAATCATCCGCATTACCGCCGCCAGTGAAGCCGTCACCACCGCCCGTTGTAAGGATCCTTTGACCTTTGCCAGGGCCTGTTATCACCTGGGCAACCGCCACGTTCCCTTGCAGATAGGCGACAACTGGCTACGCTACCAGGTTGACCATGTTCTGGATGATATGGTGTCCCTGCTTGGGCTGGAACTGGACCATGAACAGGCTCCCTTTGAGCCTGAGAACGGTGCCTATAGCAAGGGTCATTCCCATCATCAGCACAGTCATGCTCACGAACATGGACACGCCCATCATGAGCATCACCACTGAGTCGCTGCTGGGTCTGCTGCATCTGGCCAGCCCGGCACTGCCGGTTGGTGCGTTTGCTTACTCCCAGGGGCTGGAAACCGCCATTGACCGACAGTGGTGCTATAACCGTGAGACCACCGGCAACTGGATCAGCGAACTGATGCAACAGGGCATGGCCCGTCTGGATATACCGGTGTTTTTCCGGCTATACGACGCCTTTTCGGTAGAAGACCGGCAGCAGGTTAACCACTGGAACGAAACGCTGCTGGCTTTCCGGGAGACCAGGGAGTTATACGATGAAGACTGCCAGGTTGGCCGCGCATTTGCTGTCTGGGTCAAGTCCATGTATCCGGACGAAGCCCGTACGGACTGGTTGCAATCGCCGACACAGGCCGCCATGTTCGCCCTGTCCTCGTTATGTCATGGCATCGATAAGAAAACCGCTGCGACAGGGTTGCTCTGGTCCTGGTGTGAGAACCAGGTAACCGCAGCCACCAAAGCCGTTCCCCTTGGCCAGACCGATGCCCAGCATATTCTGAAGCGCCTGATTCACGGGATCGAACCCGCACTCACCCTGGCCCAGTCACTGGCAGATCATGAAATTGGTAACAACCTGATGCACTTTGCCATGGCCAGTTGCTGGCATGAGCATCAGTATTCGAGGCTATTCCGCTCTTAACCTGACCATTTACCCGTTAATAACAAGGACAATCACCATGACAACATCAAGAACCCCACAAACCCTGCGTGTCGGTGTCGGTGGCCCGGTCGGTTCCGGTAAGACCGCACTGCTGACCAAACTCTGTGCCGCCATGCGCGACCATTACAATCTGGCCGTGGTCACCAACGATATTTATACGAAAGAAGACGCCCAATTTCTGATGCGCAATGAAGCGCTGGACGAAGACCGGATCATCGGGGTAGAAACCGGTGGCTGCCCACACACCGCCATTCGTGAAGACGCCTCCATGAATCTGGCGGCAGTTGATGAACTGTGCCAGCGCCACCCCGGTCTTGAACTGGTTCTGGTAGAGTCTGGTGGCGATAACCTCAGTGCCACTTTCAGCCCGGAACTGTCTGACCTGACCCTCTATGTCATCGACGTTTCTGCCGGCGACAAAATCCCACGCAAAGGTGGCCCGGGCATTACCCGCTCCGACCTGCTGATTATCAACAAAACAGACCTGGCACCTTATGTTGGAGCCTCTCTGGAAGTGATGGATCGGGATGCCAGAAAAATGCGGGGAGACCGCCCGTTTTTCTTCACCAACCTGAAGGCCAACGAAGGCGTGCGGGAGATCATCGATTTCATTATCGATAAAGGCATGCTGGATGCCAAAATGCCGGAAGCCGCAGCGACCGCGTAGAACATCCAACGGTTTAACTGATAAAATTCAAACAAGGAAAACAGGCATGAACATCAAATTACTGTCACTGGCCAGCGTGAGTACCCTGATCGCCAGTCAGGCTATGGCCCACCCGGGAGATCACTCTACCGGTGGTGTGATGACAGCTATCTGGCATCAGCTGACGGAACCGGATCATCTGTTGTTTGCCGGTTTAGTGGCTGCTGCTGTTATTGTTGGCGTGAAGGTTTATCAGAAGAAGAAAGCATAGGGCCTGTTGAGCAGAAGAGCATCAGAGCGGGATTTCTCTGATGCTCTCAAATACGGTCTTACTCAGCTATCTCAATAATTCAAGGGAAAAGTGATACAAAATACGTTTTTGGGAATTTATTCTTTTCCCATATCAAAAACAAGATCTGCAAATTATAAAAAACTTCCAGGTTTGCACAAAGCATATAACGCCAAATTTAGCGGCACGAGCGGAGTGAGTGACCGCTGGAATTTTTTGGTACGCCCGGCAT
>NZ_JBLYNS010000128.1:0-14989 GCF_049310205.1 Endozoicomonas sp. ALC013
CGGATATGGTGCATATCGTCATCGGCGATTTTCAGCACACCTGGTAGTGGCTGGATGACTTGGTGGTGAGGGCTTTAGCGACACCCTCAAAGCTCTGGAAACAAGATCAGATTCAAATATCAGGCTGGTCGGGAAGACGACCGATAATCTGTATCAGAATTTCTTCAATCTTGTCGAAACGTCTATCTTGCTGATCAAAGCGTTTGTCCTGTTGATCAAAGCGCTGATCAATCTGTCGGAACTGAGCATTGACCTCTCCCTTGAACTCATTCAGTTCTCTGCGGGTATCCTGCTGCTCTTTGAGAACAAGGGCAACCACTTCATGGGTTGCACTGACAACTTTCACCAAGTCTCGAAAAGCGTGATCCAGTGCTTCCTGCCCCATCTCCAGTTTCTCAACTCTCGATTCAAGATTCACAAGCTTACCTTGATGAGTTGTTGTTCGAGACCTCAGGATAGCAGAGAATGGCGAACTGCTAACGGACGTTAAAATGAGCAGTCCATACCCATCTGCCAGAAGCCGATTTCCAGGCGGGTCGCTTCCCGGAAAGTCTGGCAGAGAGCATCCATTCGGGCGGCGTTATAACGGGACCTGGCCAGCTGCTCCAGCTGCTCGACCTGCTTTCTGGCACAGCCAAGAAATTCTTCCCCCCCGTAAGTTTCTATCCAGGCCCAGTAAGGGTTGCCCTCTTTGAGCGTATCCGGATCATTCTTTAAACGATACCCGATTTCCGCATAACCCACCGCGCAGGGCGATAACGCCGTGTAAAGATCAAGAATATCGCCCGCCATTCCCCGCTCCAGCACATAACGGGTGTATGCCATATTGGCACGGGCTTCCGGCAGGCTGACCACATCCTTCTCTGTCAGCCCCCACTCCTGACAATAGGCCAGATGCAGTGTCATTTCGCCCAGGATACCGCTTACGGACTCCGATGCAGAACGCATATCTTCCAGGTTATCCGACTTGTAAACCGCCAGTGAGTAAGCCCTGGCAAAGTGAATCAGGAACAGATAATCCTGCTGAAGATAGTGGCGAAAAGAGGCAATTGGCAGCGATCCGTCGGCCATCCCCCGGACAAACGGGTGATGGCAGTAGTTATGCCAGTCCTCCTGGCAGGCCGCTTTCATGCGCCCGTAAAGGGTGTTTTCATCGTTAAGGAACAAGGTATCTGAGCTCATGGCCGGACTCCGGGCATCATTATTGATCCGCATCATAACTCACCGTTGCCCGGTTGCACATTTATAACCTTGCCGGTGACTCTGCCTGGCAACACACAATCAATCAGAACTGAGGTACGGGTTTGATGGAACAGAGTATCGACCTGAAAAAGTTAAGGAACATTTTTGCAGTGAACACGATCAAACTAACCAGATGATCTGAAATCCGCTGTTCAGCCGCTTACTTTACCGATTCTTCAGGGCCACACCGCCAATTTTGCAGTGCTGCAGCGTCTTGCCACACGAGGTGAATGAATAATGCAAACCAACATGTCTTACGCTTCATCAACGATTACCATGCTTAACCCCGTGAATGTCTCCGATGAAATACGAAAAGCAGGGCAAGAGGATATCGTTTTTATCCATATGCCGAAAACCGGGGGGACCAACATTGCCTGTCTGATGAAAGCCATCAGTGCTGATTCAGGCAGCGTATTTAATCATCGCTGCTCCGTTATGCGGCAAGAGGGTGTTTCCCCCAATCTTTTCAAGCCTGGTGGAATGGGCGGTTATCCCTCTCCGGAAGCGCTGGAAAACCTTAAAGCACAACATTCACCCCGATTTATCAGTGGCCATATGCCCACGGGCCTGATAGAGGAAGGTGGTTTACAGGGACGATATATCTCATTAGTTCGGGAGCCGGTAGCAAGAGCTGTGTCCTCAATTAATTTTGATTATCAACGGGGTTACCTTGCCAAAGAGGATGTTGAAACTTATGCCGGTTCCACCATGATTGATAATTTACAAACCCGGCTGATCGCCGGGAAAGATCATATGGATGGTGAATGCACAGAAGACACTTATCGTGCAGCCACCCGAAGAATAAACGACGAATTTCTACTGGTAGCACCGACAGAAGCTGTCGACTCAGTGACGTCAGTGGTTGCTCGTCTGTATGGTGAGGAAAAAGTGGCTTCTGCCCGCTTTCAGGTGACCGGCAATAAGCTCTACGATGAAAAATCTCCGCCAGAACACCTTAAATCCATTTTAATCGGGCGCAATCAGTTTGATACCCGGCTTTATCAGCATGTAGTCAAAGAGTGGGAGAACTTTACTAATCACCATGTTACCGGGGTACAGGCCGGTAATGAAGAAAGCCCCTACCTGACCTTACCGCCAGACACGTTAACGACGAAAGCATGGAAAAGACTGACAGCCCATGAGATTAACGAGCACAACCAAAAAGCAGGCGGTTCACTGATGCGTTTTCAACAAAAGTAAGGGTTGTTTGCAAAGCCTCAACAGGTGGCGGATTATGCCCCACCTTGTCGTATATAATTCCCCCGTAAGAAGTTCACTGCTGACCATCTTTATCCTGCCGCGTCACCGATGGACAATGCCTGAAAAATGATCAGGAAACTCTGATGTACAAAGAGCCAAAACGAATTCAATCGGTTGAGCGAAGTTTCGCCATTCTTGAGGCCCTGTCCCAACATCCCGGGCCATTAACTCTGCAGCAGGTCAGTGAGGCGGTTGAGCTGAACAAGACCACGGTTCATGGCCTGCTGGCGACCATGAGCGAGCTGGGGTATGTCTTGCGCAGCAAACAAGGTTATTCCCTGGGGCTGAGATTTCGTGAGTTGTCCAGACCACTGGAGCAAAAAGACGAAGCCATTCGACGGCATTTCAGTGCCTTGCTGATGAAAATGGCACAGCTCACAGATAACACCGCCTATCTGGCCGTGCCCAGTGGTGCCCAGGAATATCTCTACCTTGATGCGGTTGAAGGCGGCCATTCACTGACCATTCGCAGCCCTCGTGGTAAACGTGAAGCTTTGACCACATCGGCGATCGGCAAGGTGTTTCTCGCGTTTGACCATGAATTACTGCGTCGTCTGCGCCTGCTGGGACAAGTCCCCAGGGCGCTGGAAAAGGAACTCCAGTGGGTAGCACAACACAACTATGCCCTGGATCTGGAAGAGGCGCAGGCCGGATTAAACTGTCTCGCCATCCCCCTCTACCTGAACGGGGAGTTTGTTGCCGTTGCCGGGATCAGCGGCGGTGCCGGGGAGTTAACCAGGGCTCGCCTGATGCATTTTGCCCTTCAGTTTCTGACCACTAAATAGTAGAGGCACTTAATTTGATAATGTCGAATCTTGTGCACTTTCTTGGCAGCTTCCACCTTTTTGTCCTTATCAGCGCATACACTTAACAGTTTCATTGAATCTCAGGAACTGCTTATGTCTGTTGTTTTGATTACCGGTGCCAATCGTGGTCTGGGTCTGGAGTTTGTCCGCCAGTATGCGTCGAAAGGCTGGCAGGTATTGGCAACTTGTCGTTCACCACAGTCAGCAAGTGCACTGAATGAACTGGCAACTGCGCACGCTACTGTCAAGGTATTACCGCTGGATGTGACCAAAGAGTCAGATATCAATGCCCTGGCTACCAGCCTGAATGGTCAGGCTATTGATCACCTTATCCTCAATGCCGGTGTACTGGGGTCAGACTGCGCGACACTGGGTGAGATGACCCAGGCGAAATGGCTGGAAGTGCTCACCATCAACACCGTTGCACCGGCACTGCTTATTCAGGCGCTGCAGGACAATGTGGCGGCCAGTGAACATAAGACCATTGTCGGTATTTCTACCCGGGTTGCCAGTCTGGGGGATAATAGCACCGGCAATATGTACAGTTATCGCGCATCAAAAGCAGCCTTGAACCAGATTCTGGTATCGGCGGCACAAAACCTGCGCAACCAGCAGGTGAAAACCCTGGCCATTCATCCGGGCTGGGTACAAACCGATATGGGCGGTAAGGATGCCACGTTCCCCGCAGAGCAGAGTGTTGCCGGTATTATCAAGGTCACTGAAAACCTGACCCTGGAAGAATCCGGCAGCTTTCGTGTATTCGATGGTTCCAGCGTCGAGTGGTGATCTGCCCCACAACCTGGCACCATTCCCTGCTTAAGCTAACACTGCTGAGTTGACAGCTTTCACGACGGGAGACCTAAAAAGGCCGACAGTTATTGTCGGCCTTTTTATTAATCAGGAACCTTTGACAGGGAAAGCCTGTTGCCTCTCCACTCAGCAGACGATTGCTGACTATATCGAGCAACATTGCCGTGAGGACGACTCTATTGTATTGGCGCAAGCTCCGATGGCACTAGCTCATGGTTTCAATGAGTTTGACGTGTACAATCTCCGTTCACCCTGAGCGGAGTCGAAGGGTGCTTGGCACGATCTATCAGAGTCCGGAGTTTTCGCCCTTCTACAGGCTCAGGACGAACGGAGTGCGGAGGCACAACAACCCGTCAAACTCATTGAAACCATGTACTAGCGGTCAGGTGTTTACCTGAAGCATTGCAGCATAAAGTGCTGACCATCCCTGCACTGTGCATCCAATATTTAATTGCTCAACTTGCCGGGGAATAAATCGATGGCTTTCTTATCGTTTAACTTCAAAGAAAAAAGCAGATTTAAACGGTTAAATACCCGCCATCCACATTTATGCAGGCACCCGTTGTGTAACTGGAAGCGTCAGACACCAGGTAAAGAACAGTTCCTGCCATTTCTTCAGGTGCGGCGCTGCGATTCATGGGAATATGCGTCAATGCCTGTTTCAGGATTGCCGGATTGCCCGTCAGTGCTGAGGCAAACTTTGTTTCAGTCAAACCCGGCAATAAGGCGTTTACCCGGATATTCAGCCCGGCACACTCTTTGGCAAAGGCTTTGGTCATGGAGATAACCGCTGCTTTGGTAACCGAGTAAATACCCTGCATATGCCCGGGCACAACACCATTGACAGAAGCAACATTAACAATATTACCACCGTTATTTTTGCGCATGATTTTTCCGGCCTCTGCGCACATAAAGAAGTAGCCACGGATATTAACGTCTACCGTCTTTTGAAAGGCCGCCAGATCAGTATCAAGAATATGGCCGAAGTAAGGGTTGGCTGCTGCATTATTGACCAGAATATCCAGCTGACCATGTTTTGCCTTGATCGTCTCAAACAGGGAGGTGATCTGATCCATATCACCGATATGACAGGGGATAGCTTCGGCAGAGCCGCCGCTGTCACGAATACTGCTACAAACGGCTTCACTGCTATCCAACTTGCGGCTGGAAACAATCACATGGGCACCCTGCTCTGCCAGCAGTCTGGCAATAGCTTCACCAATGCCCCGGCTGGCACCAGTCACCAATGCGATTTTTCCTTTCAGGTTGAACAGATCTTTTTGGGGTTCGTTGGTTGTCATAAGAAGTCTCTTTATTGTTTTTATATGCGGGTGAGCAACGCTTTTTCACCTTTTACTTCAAGGTGTGAATAATTGTTGAAACCATGCAGGCTCAGTTTACCGTTGCGCTCAGAGATAGCTGTAATGGATGTATTGTGAATCTGTCGGTTAATACGAAACATCTCAGTATCCGGACAGTTCAACAGTTGCAGTATAATCACGGAGATCACGCCACCTGAGCTGACCAGCACAGCGGAATCATTTTGTGCCATCTGACGGGTCGACTGATGAAGTACCTCTATCGTCCGGGATTTAAAGGTATGCCAGGACTCCTGGTATTCATTGTCATAATCACCAGACATCCAGCGAAACAGTGCCGCACGATAGGCGTCAAAAAAAGCCTGCTTGGGATTAGCCGCCCGGGCAAAAGCCAGGTCCATTTGTGCCCGATCAGTAAAATCGGGGTTCGCCGCCAGCATCAAGTCACCGGAATCCAGCTCATCCAGTCCGGGAAAGGTGATATCCGCGCACAACGAACGGTACCCGCTTTTCGACATCCCTTTATGGATACCAGCCAGCGTCTGCTGTTGTCGCAGCAAGGTGCCGGAGCCTGACAATTGAAATGACTTGCCCAGTGTTTGTGCCAACCACTCGCCAGTAATAACAGCCTGACGTTCACCCAGCGGGGAAAGACAGTCATAGTCGGGCTGCCCAAATGATGCCTGACCGTGTCGAGTCAAATAAATGGTAGCCATTGTTCTTTTTGTCCTAGAGTGATGACTGGCTGATCAACCGCAGGCAGCGTTGCTCCAGATACGCTATCGCCATAGGAAACATGGCAAAACGTTGATCCCTGGTCTGGCCATGATGAAAGCGGTAGTATATCTGCTGCATAATCACTGCCAGCCGGAATAAGCCGTAAACTTCGTAGAAATCAAACGTCTTCAGTTCAATATTATTCTGCTCACAGTACCAATCGACCACTTCTTTGCGCGTCAGCATACCCGCAATATTCGTTGGCTGACGGCGGAACATTTGCATTTGTGGTTCATCATCCGCTTCGATCCAGTAGGCAAGGCTATTACCCAGATCCATCAATGGGTCACCCAGTGTGCACATCTCCCAGTCCAACACACCAATAACTTCAGTTGGGTTGTCCGGGTTCAAGACCACATTGTCGAACCGGAAGTCATTGTGAATCAGACAGGTGCCAGCATCTTCAGGTTGCTTACTGTCGAGCCAGCTCATCACTTGTTCAAAGTCGGGTACATTGTCGGTGATCGCCTTACGATAACGGCCGCTCCAACCGTTGATCTGACGTTGCACGTATCCGGAGCCTTTACCCAGACTGGTCAGACCGGCTTTTTCAATATCGATGTTATGCAATTCACTGAACTTTTGCAGAACATTGATACACAACTGTCGACCTTCCTGCTCAGATAGTGCCATCCCTTTTGGCAGGTTATTGCGTGGAATAATGCCATTCAGGCGCTCCATCAAATAGAAATCACACCCCAGAACACTCTGTTCTTCGCAAAAGGCCACCATTTTGGGTACCGGGTAATGATCCTGCAAAGCAGACATCACACGATATTCACGACTCATATCGTGGGCAGAAGCCGCTTTTACACCAAAAGGCGGGCGTCTGAGAATCCATTCTTTCTCACCTTTGGAAACCCGGTAAGTCAGATTGGAAGCACCGCCGGGGTATTGCTCAACCTTAAGGTCACCGGCAATATCAGGAAACATCCTATTCAGATAGGCATCCAGTGCCGCTCTATCCAGCTCCTCTCCGGATCGAACCGTTCCCGGCTGATCAACAAATCCTGCACTTTCAGTGGTCATAGCTTCACACCCTGTTTTTTTAAATTCTTCTTATATCCTTTGCTCACCAGTGCTTTGAACAGTGATGGCAGGTAACGCTTGATGCGCCACAGTATGCGCCCCTCGCGATGGGGCAAGACATAAAATGTCTTATTCTGAACCGCATTGAAGATATCATTGGCCACATCTTCAGCGGTGATGTTGGAACTGGCCAGTAGCTTATCCACCACCTTTTTCATTTCAGCATCACCGGATCGAAAAGACTCGGCAAGGTTGGTCTGAAAAAATCCCGGGCAAACCACTGACGTATGAATACCAAAAGGTTCCAACTCGATCCTGATGGTTTCTGACAGGCCCACCACTGCACTTTTGGTGGCGTTATAACTGGACATTAACGGTGCATTCACCAAACCAGCGAGTGAGGCAATATTGACTATATGACCGGAGCGCTGTTTCTTAAACAGCGGCGTAATCGTTTTGCAACCTCTGGCAACACCCAGCAGGTTAATATCCAATACCCACTGCCAATCTTCCATGGAGGACGTTTCGATACGACCGCCGGTTGCGACACCGGCATTATTAACCAGCACACCGATATTGCCCCATCGCTGCATGGCGCTGGCAATCATGGCTTCTACATCCTGGTCACTGGTGACATCACAGTGGGTGAAACAGGCATCGGCACCCAGGGCTTTCAGGGCTTCGACCGTTTTATTGCCTGGCTCCTGATTGATATCAGCGACACAAACCGAATAACCTGCACGGGCAAAGCGCTCACAGGTTGCACGGCCAAGGCCACTGGCACCGCCGGTCACAATTATTGTTTTTATAAACGACATGCCTTGATCCTATTTATTATTTTTCGTGTTATCGATACTTCATCAGTTCAAACCTGGCAATCAACCCACGATGCACTTCATCTGGCCCATCCGCTAAACGCAGCACCCTTGCCATTGCCAGCATACGGGTTAACGGGAAATCATCGGAAAGACCACCACCGCCGTGCATCTGAATAGCCGCATCAACCACCTGCTGGGCAACGTTGGGGGCCACCACCTTGATCTGGGACACTTCACTCATTGCGCCCATAATGCCTTTTGTATCCATGAGCCATGCCGCTTTCAGAGTGAGCAACCGGGCCTGTTCAATACCGATCCGGGCATTGGCAATCACATCAGGATTGCCATTCAACTTCACCAGAGGCTTACCAAACGCCTTGCGGCTCAGGCCCCGCTCACACAATAGTTTGAGTGCTTTTTCCGCAGAGCCAATCAAACGCATGCAATGATGGATACGACCCGGTCCGAGACGTCCCTGGGCAATTTCAAACCCCCGGCCCGGGCCACCAATAAAGGCAGACAGCGGTAACCGTACATCAGTAAACGACACTTCACCATGACCAAATGGTGCATCGTAGTCTCCCATGACACTTAACATGCGCTCGATTTTTATACCGGGCATATCCAAAGGCACCAAAACCATAGCGTGACGGTGATGACGATCTGCCTCAGGGTTCGAAATGCCCATAAAGATAACGAACTTGCAGTTAGGGTGGCCTATACCACTGCTCCACCATTTACGACCATTCAATACTATCTCATCACCCTCAATGACACAGGTGGCACCCATATTTGTTGCATCACTGGATGCAACCTCTGGCTCGGTCATACAGAACGCAGAACGAATTTCCCCGGCCAGCAACGGTTTAAGCCATTGTTCTTTTTGCTCCTCACTGCCGTATTTCCAGAGCACTTCGGCATTGCCGGTATCCGGCGCATTACAGTTAAAGACCTCCGGTGCCATCAAGCTCCAGCCAGTGGCCTCGGCGATAGGTGCATACTCAGTATTGGTAAGTCCTGCGCCCCATTCATCACAGGGCAGAAACATATTCCAGAGCCCTGCACTGCGAGCCTGTCTTTTTAACTCTTCAACGATTTCCGGTTGCTGCCACTCAGAGTGGTCTGCGGAGGTGGACAACGCCTGATGATACGCTTCTTCTGCTGGCAGTACTTTGTCGTTCATGAATGCCTGAGTGCGCTGGAGAAAATCCTGCGCTTTGGCAGAATGGGAAAAATCCATGAAAGCCTCGCTGTTATTGTTATTGCCCTCTATGCTGCTGTAGATGATAATCACGATCAAATGAATAGTTTTGATGAATAACTATAAATATTATGCATATATCAAGACTTGACCTTAATCTTCTGAGAGTGCTCGAAGCCATTGCCATTGCCGGCTCAATTACCGGTGCCGCAGGACGGCTCAACCTTACCCAGCCCGCCGTCAGCCACGCCTTAAACCGGCTTCGGGAGCAGTTGGACGATCCACTGTTTATCCGTGAAGGACGGGGCCTCCAGCCTTCTTCATACACCCGGGAAATTCTACCGGAATTGCGCACCGTCCTTGGCGACCTGGAGCGCGTGCTGGCACCGAGAGATGACTTTGTTCCAGCCACCAGTAAGTTGTCATTTACTCTGGCCATTCATAAGGCGATGGAAACTGTTGTGCTGCCACCATTAATGATGGCATTACAGCAGCAGGCTCCGGGTATCTCGATCCATAGTGTGAAACTTGATCGTCACCATGTGGAAAAGGAGTTAAGAGCAGGCAGTATTGACCTTGCCATTGACGTACTTCTGCCGGTGGGCCGCCAAATCGAATATACCTTGCTGCAGAAAACCCCGATGGTTGTCGTTGCCCGAAAAAATCACAGCCGGATAACCAAACAGCTGACCATGGAAGAGTATTTGAAGGAGAAACACATTCTGGTGTCCTCCCGTCGCGAAGGGCCTGGTTATGAAGATCAGCAATTGGCCAGCCTGGAAAAACGACGCTCAATCGCCCTTCGTTTGAGGGACTACCAGGTAGGCTGTCTGGTGGCTTCCTGCTCAGACTTATTACTGACCCTGCCGCAGGATTACGCTCAACAATTGTCTCAGGATATGGGACTGCAAATTCTTCCACTGCCCTATGAACTGCCATCGGTCAGTGCCTATCTTTACTGGTACTCCATCAGAAGTGCATCGCCCTCACTGCAATGGCTCAGAGGGTTATTAAATGAGCCTTGTCAGTAAAATCTGTGAGCTAATTCTGGTTCAATGAGCTGGAGTCCTGTTCGGGCAGCAGTTGTCCGTTCTCCAGGTACGGTGGAAAATTTCGACTGGCACAGGAGTCTGTTTATCAGATTCCGGTAGAGAATATGGATGCCCGTGACCAGACCATGCAGGACATTGATGGGGTCGATGTGGATTTGCAGGACGCCAACCTGCTGGGTATTCGCAGTCGTTACTGCTATGACATGGAAGTGCCTGTGGCGAACTTTATCATATGGCGGACTCTGCAGGTGAGCCAGGGGGCTTCACAAGATTGGTTGGCCTGCCAGGCATTAGCAAGGCTTTTTGGGGAAAATCGTTTTATGATTCCCTTGACCGGGCGCAGTGTGGTGCGAATGCAGACCGACTTTCGATGTGAAAAGAATGAAACCAAAGGTGTCGATTGTGAGAATTTATAAAACCGCTTGTCTTCTGTTTTTACTGTCGTCCACGGCTGTGATGGCCTTTGATGTGGATAAGGTTATAGAGCATCAGGATGCGCTCTTGAATGAGCTAGAGCCTTTTCAGGAATTGCAGAACCAGCATATTGATAAAGAGACCGAGAAAATGATAGCCAGTCCCGGTTACCGACCCAATATGGATCTGGGATCAGTCAGGGAAGCCACTATCAGAATTGTTGGACAAATGATTACCACTCGTGAGCAGGCTGTGGCCGATGCCATGGCTTCAGTGGACCGGTCATCTTGCAGGGAAGCTATTACTGACTATAGGAATACGACACTGGCTAATTTGAAATCGGTCTATCAGGACTATGTCGACAACAAGGAAAAGGCGAAGGTGTCGGGTAATCTCAATGTCGTCCAGGCTCATGCTGTGGATTCGGGCAAACTGCATGCCGGGCCACTACTGGGATGTGGTGAGTATTGGATACCCGCTCCGCCGACCGGGGGGAAATCAGGATGAAATCACTTTATAAAAAACTGGGAAGTGTAGCCCTGGGGGGATTTGCTGCTTTAACATTTGCTGCTATTTCCCCTGTTATGGCCTCTCCTGCAACGCACCCCTTGGTTAAGGCATTTCCAGAGTCCACAGTGTTCCAGAAGGACGTCAAAAAATATGACCGGGTCGAACTGGTCGCCGGGCCGGTGGATTATCTCAAAGGGGACAATGAAGGTTATCTGGCTTCCCTGAAACTGGAGGCTCTGGGTGAATCACGGGTCTGGATCAATGACCACAGTATGAGTGACTCGGCGGTGCATCTGTACCAGGAGATGCTGGATCGTTTGGCAAAAGACCACTTTGAAGTTGTTTATCGGTGCGAACAGATACAATGCGGTGACCTGACTGCCTGGCAACTTTATCTTTCTGAACAGCTTGAGGGTGACGAGTCCAGTCAGCACTATGTTCTGGCCAGGCAGGCGGGTAGCAAGGGGAGCCAGTGGCTGGTTCAGTTTTATGTCATCGACCTGGATGGGGAGCCCAGGAGCTACCTTCGGATACTGGATGCCAGCACCCGACCGCAGCTGAAACTGGCCTTTAACCATCGTCTTCTGACACTGGATAAGCAATATCCCACAGTAGCCCTGCTGGATAATATCCCCGACATCCTGTTCGAGTCAGGGATGGCTGAATTGAATGAGAACGCTAACGATTACCTGCTCAGGCTGAAGCATGAGCTGATTGAGTCAGGCGCTACCCGGCTCACCATAGCAGGTCACACCGACAGTGTGGGCACAGAGGAAGACAATGAACGGCTTTCTGAGTCACGTGCCAGAGCAGTGGAACAAGTACTGACACGTGATAACGCCATGGCAGGTTTAACGATTAATGTTGAGCACTACGGAGAAGAGCAGCCTGTTGCAGATAACCGCCAGACTGAAGGGCGAAAACAGAATCGGCGGGTGACCATTGAGTACCAGCAGCCCTTGAAAACGTCAGCTATCAATTAGTTTGGGCGCTTAAAAATAACAGAAGAACCATAAAAAAGAATCATAAAAAGATAATACAGGGATGTAGAGATGTCAGGTCATCAGTTTTTAAAGAAACCTAACCCTCGTCGAATGATTGGCGCAGCTATGGCGGAGTATATGCCAATCCTTGGCATTGGCCTGATCACTGCGATGGCCGGTTACCAGCAGTACGGCGATGTCATCACTGACCATATAGGTGATATGGCGCAGGAGATGGCTTCCAACTATTACCAGGGCTGGTTCTATCCGGAAGGAACTCCGGGACTGGCAGCTCCCGGGGGCAGTGGCAGGCATAAAGATAGCGGTGGGCCGGATGATTCTGATGGGAGTGGCGGTGATGGTTCCGACGGGGATGGTGGTGATACTCAGCCTGGTGACGGAAATGTACCACCCATAGACGATCTGTTTCCTGACCCGGGTGGAGGTGGTGGTGGCGGTATGTGTCTTGGGCCAGGGGGCGGTGATCCGGGTTACTTTTATCCTCTGGGAGGTTCTTCACAAGGGGGTGTGTCCACCGCGCCCACTTATACGGTGGCGGGCAACCCTATTGACTTTGGTACGGGTAACAAGTTCCAGGTTGAGTCTGACTTTCAGCATTATGGCGAAACGCCCCTTAAATTCGAGCGCTATTACAACAGCCGACAAAGTAATAAGTTGACCAGTCTGGGCCATGGCTGGCGACACAGTTACCAGCGGCAGCTTTCAGATCTGGTTGATCTGGAAGGGCAAATATCCGATACCTACCGCAAGATAGTTCGTGACGACGGCTCTGTTTATCTGTTCCGCCTTGAACAGGATCGCTGGATCGGTCAGGGGGTCGTGGATCAGCTGGAAAAAACAGAAAGCGGCTGGCGTTACATCACCTTGAACCAGGTCATTGAAACCTATAATGAAGCTGGCCAGCTACAATCTGTCAAATACCCTAACGGCGTTATTCATCAACTGACATATAAAAATAACCAGCTGGTTTCAGTATCAGACAGCCGTGGCGACCAACTGACGTTTAATTACGAAGGCCATAGCGAAAAACCATGGCTCAGCCGGGTTGAACTGCCCAATAATACTGTTCTGCGTTTTCAGTACAGTGAAAAAGGCAACCTCAAGGGATTCCAACGACTGGGCGACAGCATCTGGTCACAAGTTGCAGCGCTCTGGCAGCACAATACCGCAACCTATCATTACGAGAATCAACAGCTCAACCATGCCCTGACCGGCATTACCGACGCGGAAGGTAAGCGCTATGCCACCTGGGGCTATGATGATCTCGGTCGTGCAAATCTTAGTGAACATGGTAATGGCGTTGAACGACTGACCTTTGACTACAGAAGTGACGGCACGGTAGCCATGACCAATGAAGCCGGTCTGGTGACTGTTTTTCATTTGGAAGCAGCACGGCCCGGTTATCGCAGGTTGGTCAGGGTGGACGGTAAGGCAACACCGACCTGTCCGGAAGTTCGCCAGGATCATCAATATAATGAACAGGGCTACCTGCGTCTGGCGGTAGATGCCGAAGGCAGTGCCACAGAATACCAGCGCAACCAGAGAGGCCTGGTGACCCGGCAGGATAACGGTCTGACTCGTCAGCAAGGACAGTGGTTACCCGTAGAAGGCACTTCCCGCGTTGAAAGACGCTGGCATAACACTTTACCACTGGTGACCGAAGAAATCCTGAGTCGTTACCACCAGGGACGTTGGCAGAGTTATCGCAAGGCCGATTTTCAATACAACGATGCAGGAAGGTTGCTGAGCCTTATTGAAACCGACCTGACACAGCAGACACTGCCTTATTCAACTTACGGTGATCAGCGTCACTGGGCATATAGCTATACCTTCGATAAGCAAAATGTCGGACAGATTGCCACTCTGGCGATCAACGGCCCCAGAAAGCCTCTGGCTGATGGCTCAGACGATATCACCACCTACCGCTTTAACGACCGTGGCCTGCTGGAGGAAGTCGTCAACCCGATGGGGCATACCATCACCATTGACCAGTACAACAGTGATGGCCAGCCCACCCAGGCGACATTGGCGAACGACCTGCAAATCACCCTGGACTACAACGCTCTGGGTCAAACCACCGGAATCACCCGGCGGGGTCAATCGGGCAAACTGTCAGAGACCACGGAAATGGATTATGACCGCAACGGCCTGGTGACCCGACTGACCTTGCCCGATGGCAGCTGGCAGTCATTCGACTATAACGACGCTCGACAAATCATTGAAATCCGCAACAACTGGGGCGAGCGCATTAACCTGGAGCCTTCCAGAGTCAGTGGTGAATGGACTGCCCAACTGGTATACGACAGCAAAGGAAACCTGATCCGTCAGAGTGAGCGGGCGCTGGATTCCCTGGGCAGAGTGATCAAACTGCTGGGACAGCATGGGCAGGAAGTGGTGCTTGCCTATAACAAACTGGGGGATGTTCTGACCACAACCGAAGCAGGGAAAGACGAAAAGCGCATCACTCGCAATGATTACAATGCCATCAGTCAATTGACCCAAGTGATAGACGCCATGAACGGCTCTACCCGGTTTGAATATGGTCAGACGGGTGGCATCAGTGAAGTGGTGGCGGCCAACGGTGCGGTTACCCGTTATCGTTACAATGGCTTTGGTGACACCATTCAGGTAGATAGCCCGGATACCGGAGTGATCGTCTACGACTATGACAGCGCCGGGAACAAGATCCGGGCGGGTTCTGGCCATCTGAGACGTTCCATCGTTGCTGAAAATGCTGCTGAACATGC
>NZ_JBLYNS010000129.1:0-14702 GCF_049310205.1 Endozoicomonas sp. ALC013
CCCCCGGTCTCTGGATCAGGGCACCGTCATCAGCGACGGTTGTGGCTCAGGGTTGGCGCTGGCCATCAGCGGTCCGGTCAACGGGAGCAGTCTGCCTGACAATGTCATTCTTTTTTGTGACCATGGGGGTGACTGGCTACTGGCCCCGGAGGTTCTGAAAAAAACAAAGGGGATTGTCTTCAACAAATGGGCCAATAACGACCATATATCCATCGGCCTGAGGCAGGAGGGCATACCTTGTGTGGGGATTAAGCGGCCTCAATGGTGGCCTGATAATGATGCACCGAAATGGGTAACGCTGGTGTGTGGGAAGTTCCAGAAAGAGTCCGGCGGGTTTATATTGTCGGGTGATCGGGAACAGGCGTTGTTGAATTTCAGTGACAAATCGGCCACCCCTGATTATCAAGCCGCGCAGGCTGCCCAGCAGGCATACCAGCCTGCGGAGCCGGAAAAAGAACCGTCGGTAGCACGTCTGTTCTCCTCGCTTGTGGAGCAAAACACCAGGCTCCTGGATTTTCTCGGGACTGAGCGACTGATTCATTTATGCCTGTCCAAAACCGGCGCTGTCCAGCTGAGCATGCACCCCGGGCGACAAGAGATTGTGCAGGGATGTGTTCAGGAGATCGACAATTTTATGCAAGAGATCGCAGCTTTTCTCTCTGGCTACGAACGGTTTTTAATGCTTGCAGCGGCTGATCCTGATCTTAAGCAGCAATACCAGGAGGAGTTAATCCCGCTTCGCGAGCAACTGGCGCTGGTGCAAACAAAGGTTAAACAAACCCTTGCCCAGGTCATAAGGCCATTCCTGTCTGGCAAGGAGTTACCGGCCTCAGGTTCGGATTTTCAACAATGGCTGGCCCATTGCCAGTTATTAAAAGACCACCTGCATCGGCTTGGGTCCGTCCATCAGGTGCACGACATCGAGAGCGTTCATGAACTGATTCTATGGTTGCACAAATGTTTTCTCACCAGGCTCTGGCCCGTGGCCACCGCTTCAGGGCAGGGTGAAGTGAGCACAATAAGGAGGCCTCCCTATGAAAATATCGATATTGTTGACTTCTCAACGTCTCAGGAAGAGCCATTATTCGATGACACATGCCGTGACGCACTCAGGGGATTCGATGCCGAAGGTGTGACCGTTCTCAATACGCCAGATTGTACCCGGTTGTCAATCCAGCTCGGGCATCATGCGTGTACCATCGACCTGTTGGAACAAGCCGACGGTGGCAAACAACGGACTTTTCGGATGTGTTATGCAGAGGCACTGGCTCATTCATCAAGAGAACACCGACACGGAAAGTTTCAGCGGCTGTGGTTTTTGACGCAAACCCTGTCTCAATATCGGCAAAATAGCGGTTGCAGTGCCCCGGACATTCATTTCAATGAACAGGCAGGCCAGATCCTTTATGAATTCACCCATCTGCCTGACAAAAAAGATTTACAGCGGATGTTTGTCGACATCCTGAGTTTATTGCAAAAATTGAGCAATGCTGATTTTCTTTTGGGAACAATTAACCTGGACGAAAGTCAAACAAAATGGAGTATGGCTGCCATCAGGGAAAGGCTGAATAATCCCGCTTTCTATGAAGCCAATCAATTTGCCCTGGAGCATGTCTACTGGTGCTTTGCTTACCTGGAGAAAACATCATTGATAAACCGCTGCACCCAAAATATGGCGGTTCGTCATCTGGTTGAAACGGCGCTGATATTCTCTCAGGTTCCCGTCAACCGTATTGAAGAAGCGTTGAACGATCAACTCGATACCTACAGTCAGAAAGTACTCTGGCATTGGCTACTGTTTGATCCTGCCAAAGCCAGTCCCCTGGTGAACAAATACGTGAACTGGTTAGCTGACGAGACAATGGCCACACGTCTGGTGTCGCAAAATGGCCACATTCTGAAATACCTTGCTCCTGAATTACGCAATCAGCGGACAATAGTTTTTGCCGCCATCAAAAGCCACCCTGAGGCTATTACCGGTGCACCGGAATGCTTTAAAAACGACATTGAAATTATCGATTACGCCTTGGCAAATACAACAAAAAAAGATCCGGAAAAAATAATTGCCTTTATAGGGACAGAGCTATCATCAGATCCTGTGATTTTTCAGCGCTTATTAACCACAGCGGTTGAAAACACATCACAGGCTCTTTCCTGTAATGCGGCATCTGAGTATCTGGAACAAGATCCTGGATTCTATAAAAAGCTTCTTCTGTTAGCGATGGAGCGCAATAATAACGATGATTCCTATCGATTATCTCTTGAAATTTTCCGGAAAAACCTGCTTAACGACCATCAGCTTTATCGGCAACTGATTTTGAAGTTTTTGGCGCTAAGGGATGTCGGCAGGCAACTGGAATATTTTCCGGATTTGAATAATGATCGAGAGGTAGTGTACACAGCGGTTGGCTGTGACCCTTTTGCATTGGCATATGTCGGGCTTGAATTTCAAGCGGATAAAGCACTGGTCAAAGAAGCTGTCGGGAATATGGGGAGAGTTCTGGAATTTGCCAGTGAAGGACTTAAGGATGATGAAGACATCGTATTGGCAGCCGTCAAAAATAATGGGGTTGCTCTGGAATACGCCAGTGAACGGTTAAGAGCTGATCCGACAATTGTTACCGCAGCGCTGAAAAATTCAGGTTCTGCGCTGGCATATGCCGCCAGGCAATTCCGTGATGATCCGGATTACCTTTGGTTGGCTGTCAGTGACCATAACCCTACACGCCCTATTTACCAATATCTTAATGGGGATCAGTGTAAAAATAATGAATTATGTGCCATTGCCGTGTCCAAAATGCCCGTGAACTTTCAATACCTCGATAAGCAACTGAGAAATGATCAAGCGTTAGCGCAACTCGCCGTGCAAGGTAATGGTGAAATGCTCAGGTATGCCAGTGAAACGGTGCGTGGTCATGAGGGTACGGTCCGTCTGGCCGTTCAACAAAACGGTATAGCTCTTGAGTATGCCACCCCGGAACTGCGAGCCAATAAAGAGCTGGTCAAACTGGCGGTGCAGAATTCCGGCATGGCGCTGGAGTTTGCCAGTGACACGCTTAAGGATTGTCCGGAAGTGGTCAAACTTGCCGTGCAAGAAAATCCACGGGCGCTGTATTTTTCCAGTGACCATTGCCGCAATGATCCAGAGCTGGCCCATATCGCCTTGCAGAACAATGGCCGTGCCCTGCAATACGTTGGCCGTTCATTACAAAGCAAACCTGAAATCATTCAGGCAGCAATTGATAATATCGGGCCTGTTGCGGTAAGGTATTATCAACAATTTACCTAATGGCCCGTATGTCTCTGGCAGCCACTGCCCCCCTCATAGACTGTTGCCCATAAGTAGTTAACCAAATGAAATCGTATTTTCTGACTAAGTGATCAGTCACTCTGCGGCGTTACAACTCCGGTCACATAGCTACGGCTATGCTCCCTGCGTTGTGCCTTGCATAGTAACTGCCCACTTAACCAGAAAATACGATTCCATTTGGCCAACTACTTAAGCAAATACCTGGTAAAAGTCAGTTATCTAACTGGCGTGAAAAATATTTTGCTCTGTGCAACTTTTATAATTTTTTTTTGTCCATAGAGTTAAACCACCAGCACGCACCTTATTTTAGCCTTGATCAACCAATCAAAAGGGGAAGACGGTTCTTCAACTTGCGGCTGAATCTGGCCGGCAGGAAATCCTGGATAAGTTGCTGCAGCATAACGTGGGCGTCAACGCTCAGGACAACATATCAGGACAACAATAGTAAGAGCGTTATTAAAACTGACCGACTTGTTACTGATTTATACAAAAGTAACTGGTTAAGCTTATTTCTTCGAAGTTTTCTCTTTACATCGAATAAAAAGCAATATCGAAGCCGCCGAGTCGCTTAATTGAATTGATACGTTTGTACTTTTAATTGTTCGACCGTGTCTGCTTTTCAAATGTCATGCCTCTATAAACATATTTAATAACTACACAGCGGATGTTGCCATGGTTAATGTACGGTCGGATTTTATTAGCCACTCTGTCACGGACTATAGTTCCACATGTTTGCCTGACGGCAAGGATGGCAAGAAAGCTGACATCGCTGGTGGTGTAATTCCGGTATCAGGCACTTTAAAAAGACAGTGTGAAGTTACCGCGACGGTTACGACGTTTACTCCTCCTGGCCGTGCTGACCACGAAATCAATGCAACATTTGCCACGCGATTAAAAATCAGGCGCTGTACTGAATCGCAGCTGACCGTTGATTCCCCGACTATGCCAAACCGGAAATTGTTAGGTGGGAAAGGGATGTTTCTGACCCAGATGAAGAACGCAGGATTAGATGTCCCGCCATTTCGCTGCATTGAGACAAGCATCGTGCAGAACCTTGAGGCGCTTCCATTCGATGCCAGCCCATTGCTGGCCACGCTGGAGGATGGCCATGAGTTTCCCCATACAACGGCCAGTCTGGTGAATATAAGACAGTGGATTACCCAAATGGCTCCACCAGGCAACCCAGCGGGCAAGCCAACAACAAGACAACAGCGCTGGCTCGATGCGCTTTCTTCGTTTATTGCTGGCCCGGAGTTTTATCAGCAAATAAGCGCTCTACCCATTGCTGACCAAATACGCACTATTCATCAGGATTTATGCACCGACCTGGCGAAGTCTGACAGCCCGATTATCGTGCGCAGCTCCGGCGTGGCTGAGGATTCGTTTGGTAACGCCCAGGCTGGCAAGTACCAATCCCTGGTGCATGACCAGGCGGATATCGTGGCAACGTGTCTGAAAGTGCTCGCTTCTGCTTACCGTCCCGTGTTTTTTTCCCCAACAGCCCCGCAAGGGATGGCAATTATCCTGCAACAGTGCATTCAATCTTCCGTTGGCGGGGTCGGCATGAGTTATCGCGGCATTGATGACGGCACGTTATTGATCGAGTGTGGGCCGGGGCAATCCAAGACGGTGGTGTCTGGTCAATACGGTATCACACCCCATAGTTATGAGATTAAGCGCAACGGCGAGCAATGGGAGGCCACCTTTACCCCCGGAAATCCTGAGCGTGGATTCATTCTGAGGCGCAATGACCAGGGTGGCTATGTTGAAGAGTTGAGCACATTTGAACCTGACACTGCAGCTTCCGACTTCATTGGCAAAGAGCAACTGGACCGTCTGGTTCAGGGGTGCAGAAAGCTGGAAAACCTGTTGCTGTGCCCTGTGGATTTTGAATTTGCCATTGACCCGGATGGCCAGGTCTTGTTTTTTCAGGTACGTCCGATTACCTGCCTGCCCGGCGGCTGCGATTTTTCCATGGCATCGCCCGCCCGGTTTCTGGATCAGGGCATCCCGGTCAGCGACGGTTGTGGCTCAGGGTTGGCGCTGGCCATCAGCGGTCCGGTCAACGGCAGCAGTCTGCCGGACCACGTCATCCTTTTTTGTGACCATGGCGGTGACTGGCTGCTGGCTCCTGAGGTTCTGGCGAAAGTAAGGGGTGTTGTCTTCAACAAATGGGCCAATAACGACCATATATCCATCAGCCTGAGGCAGGAAGGCATACCCTGTGTGGGGATCAATCAGCCTCAATGGTGGCCTGATAATGGTGCACCGGAATGGGTAACGCTGGTGTGTGGGAAGTTTCAAAAAGAGTCCGGCGGGTTTTTATTGTCGGGTGATCGGGAACAGGAGTTATTGAGTCTCAGTGGCGAATCTGCCAGCCCCGATTATCAAACCGCCCAGGCTTACCAGCAGGCATACCACCCTGCGGTGCCGGAAGACGAACCATCGGTAGCACGCCAGTTCTCATGGCTGGGTGAGCAAAACACCAGACTCCTGAATTTTCTCGGAACTGAGCGGCTGATTCATTTATGCCTGTCCAAAACCGGCGCAGTCCAACTGAGCATGCACCCCGAGCGACGGGAGATTTTGCAGGGATGTGACCAGGAGATCCGCCACTTTATGCAAGAGGCCGAGGCTTTTCTCCTTGGCTACGCTCAGTTTTTAATGCTGGGCGCAGGCGCTGATCCTAACCTTAAGCAGCAATACCAGGCGGAGTTAAGACAACTTCGCAGGCAACTGGCACTGGTACACAAAAATGTTGAACAAGCCCTTGCCCACGTCACCAGACCGTTCCTGACTGGCGCGGAGTTACCGGCCAGGGGTTCGGATTTTCAACAATGGCTGGTCCATTGCCAGTTATTAAAAGACCACCTGCAACGGCTTGAAGCTGTCAATCAGGCGCACAAAATCGAGAGCGTCCATGAACTGATTCTATGGTTGCACAAATGTTTTCTGACCAGGCTCTGGCCCGTGGCTACCGCTTCAGGGCAGGGTGAAGTGAGCACAATGAGGGGGCCTTTGCATGACTATATCGATATTGTTGACTTTGCAACGTCTCAGGAACAGCCATTATTCGATAACACATGCCGTGACGCTCTCAGGCAATTCGTGGCCGAAAATGTGACCGTTCTCAATATGCCAGATTGTACCCGGTTGTCGATCCAGCTCGGACATCATGCGTGTACCATCGACCTGCTGGAACAAGCCGACGGTGGCAAACAACGGACCTTTCGGCTGTGTTACTCTGAGGCACTGGCCCATTCATCAAAAGAACAACGACATGGAAAGTTTCAGCGGCTGTGGTTTTTGACCCAAACACTGTCTCAATATCAGAAAAATAGCGGTTTCAATGCCCCGGACATTTATTTCAATGAACAGGCAGGCCAAGTCCTTTTTGAGTTCACCCATCTTCCTGACAAAAAAGATTTGCAGCGGATGTTTGTGGACATCCTGAGTGTATTGTCCAAGCTGGACGATATTGATTTTCTTTTGGGCACATTGAATCTGGACGAAAGTCAAACAAAATGGAATATGGCTGCCATCAGGGAAAGGCTGAATAATCCCGCTTTCTCTGCAACCAATCAATTTGCCCTGGAGCACATTTACTGGTGCTTCGCTTACCTGGAGAACACATTATTGATAAACCGCTGCACCCACGATATGGCGCTCAGTCATCTGGTGGAAGCGGCACTGATATTTTCCAAAGCTGGCATCAATGAAATTGACGTCGTGTTAAACGGGCAGCTGGCAACATACAATCAGACATTGCTTTGGCATTGGTTACTTTCTGATCCCGCCAAAGCCAAGCCTCTGGTTAACAAATACGTTAACTGGTTAGCTGACGAGACAATGGCTATGCGTCTGGTGTCGCAAAATGGCCACATCCTCAAACACCTGGCGCCTGAACTACGCAATCAGCGGGCGATGGTTTTTGCAGCCATCAAAAGCCACCCCCAGGCTATTGCCGATGCGCCAGAGTCTTTTAACAACGATATTGAACTCATCGAATATGCCCTGGCAAATACCACAGAAGATCCGGGAAAAATATTTGCCTTTATAGGGGCCGAGCTATCATCAAATCCTGAGCATTTCCGGCGCTTGTTAACCACAGCGGTTGGCAACACGTCACATGCTCTTTGCTGTCATGCAACAACTGAGTATCTGGAACAAGATCCTGAATTCTATAAAGAGCTGCTTCTGCTGGCCAGGGAGCGCAATCATAACGACGATTCCTATGGATTATTTGCCAGGATTTTCAGGAAAAACCTGCTTAATGACCAGCAACTTTATCGGCAACTGGTCTTGAAGTTTTTGGCGCAAACGGATGCTGGCAACCAACTGAAAGATTTTCCGGATTTGAATAATGATCGAGAGGTAGTGTGCACGGCGCTTGGCTCTAACCCTTTAGCATTGCAATATGTCGGGCTTGAATTTCAAGCGGATAAAGCACTGGTCAAAGAAGCTGTCGGGAACATGGGAAGAGTTCTGGAATTTGCCAGTGAAGGACTTAAGGATGATGAAGACATCGTATTGGCAGCGGTCAAAAATAATGGCGATGCTCTGGAATACGCCAGTGAACGGTTAAGGGCTGACCCGACAATTGTTACCGCAGCGCTGAAAAATTCAGGTATAGCGCTACTAGCTGCCAATAAGCAATTCCGTAATGATCCGGATTACGTTTGGTTGGCTGTCAGTGATCATCACCCCTCTTTACGCCCTATTTGCCAATATCTTGATGGGGACCAGTGTAAAAATCATGAATTAATGTCGATTGCTGTGTCGAAAAAACCCGGGAACTTTCCATTCCTCGATGAGAAACTGAGAAATGATGAAGCGTTAGCGCAACTGGCCGTGCAAGGTAATGGTACAGTGCTCAGCTATGCCAGTGAAACGCTGCGTGGCCATGAGGATACTGTCCGTCTGGCCGTTCAACAAAATGGTATGGCACTTGAGTATGCCAGCCCGGAACTGCGAGCCAATAAAGAGCTGGTCAAACTGGCGGTGCAAAATGTCGGCATGGCGTTGGAGTTTGCTAGTGACGCACTTAAGGATTGTCCGGAAGTGGTCAAACTTGCCCTGGAACAAAATCCGATGGCGCTACAGTTTGCCAGCGACCATTGCCGCAATGATCCAGAGCTGGTCAACATCGCCTTGCAGAACAATGGTAGAGCCCTTCTGTACGTTGGCCCCTCATTACAAAGCAAGCCTGAGATCATTGAGGCAGCAATTGATAATATCGGACCTTTTGTTGTGGCGTGTATTCAACAAAAAATTGATTGATGCCATATTTAGAATTGGTATAACCCGGTTTTCAGCTACAAGGCAACTTGAAATAGCGTAGCAGGGACGAAAATGGCGGCAAAGGCGGCGGTGGCTCAAGCGATGAGTCATGCTGTGACTCAGACGATGATTCAGGATATGGATTAAAGGACTCATAAGGAACAGAAAACGCCAAAATAGAATGTGGCCCCGAATCCACTTCATTCGATGATGCGCCGAGATAGCCTCCCTCAGTCTCAACAGTAACCACTTTCTTATGGTGCGGCCCTGGTTGCTCAGTCACATTCTCTCGCCCAAGTAGCGGCTGTTTCATGACTAATGGGGCATTTTCCGACGGTTTTGGGCAGCTTACCTCCGCCAGGCACGCTTTCACAGACCGTGAACACTTGTAGCACCCCTGACACGGATCAGAATTGATAACGTTCTTTGCCGCATTCCGGACGGCCGTAAAAAAATGTCCTTTTTCGGAATTCCCAACAATGTTCATATAAACCTCTAGAATCCTGCCAGAGCGAAAATTGATATTATTATTTGTAAAAAATTTTAGACCGTTAATTTCTGAAAAGATTCCATTAAATAAATTTATTTATTTACTCTGAACTTTTTATCAATACTAAAGTCCAGCAAATTGTAGTGACGCATGCCTGTTGTTTCTTCGTGAAGCAGTCTTTTAGAGAATTCCCAATAACGGATCAGGCCACAATCTGAGTAGTTGCAATCATTTCAAATAAAAATCACTTTTCCCACGAAAATTTAAGGATATTATAAAAATGAATTTTTGTTTTGGTTACCAGGAAATAACAGCAAGTTCAATACCTCAAGACATTGGAATGAATCAAAGTGCAGATCCGGTCGACTCCGCAACTTCCGCTAATTTGTGGCATTTTTCCGGGATACCTTTGAACAAACTCGGTGATATTTCTACTCATCTGAGCTGTGGTGAGATTTTGGAGTTGCAAAAACAGCGCAACCCGGCGGCGATTACCTCCCGTGGCATCAAGGAAAATACTCCTCTTAAACGCCTGTATGCCAGCCCTGATGAAGCTCAAACAAAGCTGAATTCAATTCAGCCCTTCTGGCAATGACATTCTGGTCACTTCCAAAAGTGGTGGCACAATGTTTGGCATTGACGACAACGGCAAAGTCAGATGCCAATATTTATATCCAAACTGCAACCACAAACAGAAAGTGCTTGCTGCCTTCAGTGAGGCTGGAGATCATGCGGCTATTTTCACCGAGACTGTGTATTCAGACGAAAACACTCTGAAAATCATTGGCCGTCTGGGTGACCGTTGGCAACAGGTGGGGTCCCTTAACTACCCCTGCGGATTTAAGGTCAAATTCAGTAAGTCAGCACGGCATCTAATGATCCACACTAATGACCAGAAAATCATACTCTGGAGTTTGAACGACACAGGCACCTATGTTGAAAAGAACGTAATTCATGGCCAGCCGTTATCTTTGTATACGGCATTTAGTGCATCAGAAAACATCTTGCTGACCGTCAATCATAACAATGGCCTTGTCCAAATCCTGAGTTATAACAACAGTCGAGACCAATGGATAATCCTAGAAAAAGGTTATTATGGTGATGCTGATCTGAAAGTCTGCTTGAGCGATGACCCGGCATCCAACTGTATTATGATCAATGAGCGTATGAAGGACGGTCAGAATAATGTTTATGTCGTGCATGTTAGCAATGAAGCCCGTTGCCAATTTAAAAAAATCCAGTCAAAAGAGAAAATTTATCATGCCAGTATCATCAGCCCATCAGGGCGCTATGTTCTGACCACACATGATGGTAGCGATGGACTATCAGCCATGATCTGGAGTTTTGACAGTGAGGGTAATTCGATGGTCAAAGCCAGGATCTACCGCCCTGCATCTGCCAACAAACATTTCTGGATCAATGAAGCCATATTCAGCGCTTCGGAGCAGATGCTTCGGCTTTGCTCGGAATATCGTAATTCGACAACGATCATCCTTTGGGGGTGTGATGATAACGGCTTATGGACCGAGAGAGGCGTTATTGACCATGCTGTCAATGATGTAGACAGCGATGATACTGTCCACAGCCACGCAATGCTCCAGATATTGGCCCAGGACGAGGACGGAGTCTTTAAAATCCACGGCTACGACAGCAATGGCCATTGGTGTAAAAAAGCAGTTGGAAACACTGGCACCAAACTCTCTACAGGCAGTTTCAGCCCCTCTGGACGAGTGCTGTTTACCTGTGATGACGACAGAAGTGCCAGCATCTGGAAGATCACACCCTCAGAGTAATACCGGGTGAGGGAGGAACTTTTCCCGGTTTACAGCATCAAATGTAGTGGATTGTTCGGACTTACTAACATAAAAACTAACTATTTATATGTTTACTATTCATCCCGGTGCTGCGGGTTATGGGCAAAATTACCATTCGCCAGCCAGTGATCATTCTGTAGTAACTGCTCAAAAAAGGCTGGCAAATTCTACAGACAACCTTCCACAGTTCAGTGAAATACGTAATGTCACGCCCATCACTGATTGTGTCCGCTACCTGAAGCAATCGGCACCACCGGTTGGCGACGCGTTTCATTTATTCGACTCCGGGGACATGAAGGATGAATTGATCCGTTTCTATCGGCAAAAGACCGGCAACGGGTTTCTTTTTGTTATCCGGCATCCGGACGACCTGGATCATCACCCATTAAGAAGGCTGCATTATTACCCCGTACCCGGAAGAAAAACCGAACATCCCGGGCTTATTTATCAGTCGTTGCCCATCACTCTGATTTTTGATTGTGACAACCTCAGACCCAGACAGCTGGCCTCATTGAATGAGCTGTTGGAGAACCCACCCCGGCTGGATGGCAGGCCCATCAGCACAACAGTCAGCCGGGTTGTTCTGGCTAAAGCACGTTTAATACGCCAGCCTGACGCTCCTGGTCCGGATTTCTGGCGTCGGATATTCGCCTTGAATGGACCTTCTTCAGCACCCTTCAACTCCTCTGGTCCCACCCATGAGGCAGTTGTTCGGTCCGTAAGCCATCGCACCGAGCCGCCAGAGCCCGGGAGTTTGCAGATTCACTGTGCTGGTCAGGATATCTTTGCCCGCCTGTTTGGCAACCTGACCATCAATCGTGCGGGAGAACAGTATTTCCGCAAAGGGATGATCGACAGCCAGCCAGAACCTGTCACCCTCTGTCTGGTGGACCCTCCGGATGCCGGGAGCCGATTCTGGCAGTATTTGTCTGACATTCTTGAGCAAGGCTACTTCATCGCCAATGGTGAACGGGTGAAGCTGCCAGCATCACTGGTTTTGCAGCAATATCACACCCCGACAGCCCATATCCGGGCATTCAAACAAGCAGTAACCAGTACACTGGTGTTACCCGAAAAAAGCTGTGGGATTATCAATACCCATAATTTCGACGCGATCTTCAGTGATCTGTCCGCACAGGAAAACACGCTGCAACAGACCGATACCTTTCAGAAGATGGCCAGTGAATTTGACCAGCTGTTTATTACCGGTGAGTTGACCGATCAGCAATGGCGGGTCCTGAAACAACGGGCGGAATCACTGCCTGTTCCCCCCAGGTTGGTGACCGGCGCTTTGCCAAAGCCCTCCAGTGACCGTGTTGTCCGGCTGTATACTGACAATGTTGCCCATATTGCCAGCAACGCCCACCGCTATCACCTGGCCAAAGGGCAGCAATGGGAGGAGCTGTGGTTTACCAGCAAACTGAAACTTTCCGGTCAGTTGAGTTTCCGGCTGAGTCATTCCCCCTTATTGCTCCGGCTTCTTGCGGGTGAACCGGTGTTGCTGAACGGGCTGGAACATGCCCCGGTTCTGGCAGGGCACCTGGAGTCATTGCTGGCACCTGAGCCCTATCTCTGGATTTACGGCCAGAAAATTGCTCTGCCCAATTGTCAGCTCCATATTGTCTGGCCCGGTCACCGTTTACTGGACCAGAGTTTCTGGTACCAGCGTTGGCAGCAACAGGATGTCGGGGATAGTCAGTCAACCAGCCGTGCCGAACCCGCCCAATCCATTATCGCCGGCCATCCTGGGGCTAAGGAGCGATTAAGCCGTCTTCTGAAGAGCATTCGGCTCTTGCCCCTGAGCCCGAACAAAAGCTACCCGGTCATTCCGGTTCAGGCACCTTCTGAGTTCCTGGCACTGCTTGAGGCTCAGCTCCACATTGAACAGCGTCTGGATCGTGCCGAGACTCTGGACCTCTTCCACTGGCGCAAGGCCCTGAATAAGTTACTGGCCCATCCCGTGCGCGGTGATTTTGTTATTTACAGTTTTGTCAAAGCACAGATCAGCGCCCAGTTTCCGGATCACATGGCAGGGGTTGATCGGGATGGCATTGCTGCCATCCTGGAAACCATGCCTGCCCAGCAGGGCCCACGGGACCTGTTAGCTAATTTCTGGCCGTTAGCCCGTTATATGGCCCCTGCACTGGCCGACTGCCTGCCTGCAACTTGGCAAGAACGCCCTGCCCACGGCTGTATCGTGAGGATGGCTGCCGTTATCAAAGCAATATTCACTGAAGAGGGCATCACGGCACATCATTTGTCGGTGCTGGATGGCAACATCCAACCCTGTCATGGCCATCGTCTGCGCCTGCTTTACGATGCCCTGCTGGCCTTTGCCAGAGACAGCCACCACCGGGGGCTCCCGGTGCATCAGCAAGCCATGGTCCTGAACCATCAACTGTCAGCCATTACCCAGTGCCATCCGTCTGAGCCAACCCCGCAGCTACAGCAGCATCTGCACCAGCAGCTGCAGCGCTACTTTCCTGAACAGCTGCTGACAACCTCGTTGTCAACACTGGCCACGGAGTGGCTACAGGCCAGCCATGGTCATAAACAGCAACAGGCCAGGCGGCTGGAGCAGCTGATTGCCATGCTCGATAAGCATAAAATTATTGAGCTGACCGGTCCGGCGGGTACCGGTAAATCCTGTCTGGCCGTTGCCACCGGGCAGGCAATGCAGAAACTGCAACACGCATCAAAGCATTGGCTCGTTGCGGCCATTGGCGCAAAGCTTGGCCAACAGGCAGTGACAACACTGACTCTGGGACCAAACACCACATGGGAGTATCTGTACGGCTCCATGACCCTGAAGAAAAACTGGTTGGGGCACCTGGCTTCTCATTCGCTACCCGGCCAGCTAACGGATTGGGCCAAAAGTTCCGAACCGGGCCTGCTGGTTATTAATGAAGCCAACCTGGTGCCGCAAGGGCTATTGTCGCCGCTGAGTGGTCTGCTGGAATCGCCTCCCAGGCTCTGCGTCAATGGCCAGACGATCGGGCTGACAGAAAAACACCGGGTTTTGCTCACCGGTAATCCAGAGAATTATCCGGGGCGGCATCTGGATCCTGAATTGAAAAGCCGGATTCTGAACCTCTATTACCGGCCACTGCCCCAGTCCATCCTGAAAGAAGCCATCATTGCACCACTTATGCCGGATGGCTGGCCCATGGAAGTGAGATCCACCGCGTCGGCCACCATTCTGTCTCTGCTCGCTGAGTATAAAAAACTGTTATCCAAAGACTACGAGCTGACACCAAGGGATCTGAACGACATCATGGCCCGGTTCAGAATGATCACTGTTGGTACACCCTGCCCCACCAGCAATGAACAAATATTCGCACTGGCTGCCGAAGCGTGTCGGCAAAGTCTGGGCGGGCGGATCGACCAGGACCGGCGATCGGAATGGCAAGCGCTCAGAGCTTACTGGTGCAGCGGTGGCCAGGCTGACGATCAGGTGCTTGACCGACACCAGCAGGCTTTCCAGCAGTTTTTCAGCCAATTGACAGTGGTGAATCAAAAGCGACCGAAGCCTTTGGTCATCAATACTCCGGCCACCAGAGACTACATAAAAACCTGCTGGCAATTTCTGCAACTCAGGGAGCCGGGAAGGGTTGCCATGGTGGTGGAAGGGGCTGCCGGGTGGGGTAAGGATGCCCTGTTACTGCTGACCCTGACCACCTGGCAACAGCAAACCGGTAAAGGCTATCAGCACCTCAATGGGACACCAGACCGGTTTAACCAGTTCGTGCAGGCTTTTAACCGTGCCTGGCGTCTGGGTGAGGTGCTGGTGGTCAGTGAACTCAATATT